>JAHFUH010000108.1 GCA_023265215.1 Acidobacteriota bacterium | reverse complement strand
GGCAGATTCGGATGCAGGTGTCAGCAATGTTTCGGGGGGTGACGAAACGAATGCTTTCCAGTATCGTCACCGTTGAAGTTGAGCCTATTTTCTATAATCAATCTCTGGGAGTCACATTCAATTATCCCAATAATTGGATGGTGGCTACAACTGAAGCTGGCGAAGTGACTGTATCTAATGTAGATCTCGCTACCCTGCCTGTATCCGAATCCCTCTCGGGAATATGCAAGATAAGCTTTAACTCTGTGCGAAAACCCGCCGGTCAAATGCTCCTTGATTGGTTAAACCAGATGGAGGAAATTAATGGGGACCTGCCACCAATAAGCCTCTCTCCCATTACAATTGGAGGATTGGGAGGATTAAGAGAGATATCGGGAGAAGTGGGAATTACCGATACCGTTTATCTTCCAGCCTCTAACGTGGCCGTGTTGTCCATTGGCTTGGTCTGCGGCACAAATATGCAGACGAGTGGGACTATGGTTTTTAATCAAATACTCACAACAATTAGGATTCAACAATAGGAGGGGCTGGTGCACTACGAGCAACTGTGCTTTTCGCTTCAGAGAGGAATCTTGGTTATTGCTGCTGTAATCAGCTTTCAGATTTCGGCATGGGCACAGTATTCAGGTTTCGTTAAACCAGTAGACTGGGCGCCATATAACGGAACAGTTGGCGCTGGTCAAGAATTTAGCGTTGCTTATAGAGGTAATTACTCGGACGGCTCAGAGGAAACAGGGAGCCATCCGGGGATTGACATTGTAAAAGATAGCACAGGGCATACTCTGACAACAAATACACAGGTTCATGCGATTTATGACGGTGTGATTATTAGAAAACCAATTCAAGCCGTAAATCTTGGAAATGGTTGGGGAAATTGTCTCGTAATTAAGCATACAGGCATTCCTGATATAGGTTCAATCATATCCACTTATGCTCATCTATCTCGTTTTGTCGTAAACCCAGCCACCGGTAAAGAATGGGAAGTTGGAGATCCCGTTTCTAAAGGAGCTGTGCTTGGTTTTGTCGGAAGTACTGGGCGCACCACCGGCCTACATCTTCACTTTCAAATCGATCTGGATTATGAGGATAGTCATTATGCAATACATCCTTTTTGGCCCAATCGCACGGATGGTACTAGTGACGCTGCGGAAGAAGTAGATGTTCCAGATTTGGATGGTCTAGTATCTGCACATACCTACAACCCAATCCCATTTGTTGAATCTCGTCTGGAATCTGCACCTTCTCCGACTGGGATCGGGGTGAACTTTATTGCGACGGTTACTGCAGTAAGCGATCCTACAGGAGTACTTGGGAACGCCATTCCAACAGGCACCACTGCGACTGGTACATTTAACTATGAACTGATTGCTCCGGATCATAATCCTACTGATCCAACCGATGGAAGATATTACACATCCCAACCGCTCTCAATCACTTTTAATACGCCCACCGGTCCGATAGTAGTGAGTACAGATGGTGTGACAGAAATTACTGTAGCCAATAATTCAATAGGGTGGGCAGGAGGTGATGCATTTACCATTTATGGCCTGGGATCCTCTACGACGTGGCAACTCCCATTCATAAAATTCTCCGATATCGCGTTACAGGTCTATGATCTTGCCGTTGCATCGAAGCTGCTAATTAGTGATCAATTACCAACAACCCTGAATCTTGGAGGAGCCTCCGCTACTGGATTCATTAGAACTAACTACATTGTATCTCCCGGGCAGTTTGATAATTTGTACTCTGTATCTTTTACTATTACACAGATGACATTTGGACTGACGAACATACCTACTCAACCTTCTCCGCCGGATCTAATCACAGTTGATGGCAATCCAAGTGATTGGGCAGGCTTATCTCCTATTGTGCAAGATGCAGTTGGTGATGTAGATATTAGCAAATCACTGGACATTAAAAATGTATCAATGACGAACGATTCCGTTAATCTTTACGTGCTTGTGGAATATGAATCGCAATCAGCCCAGCTTAATCCAAGCCAAGGTTTGGATCTGTATCTCGACATGGAGAGCAATGTTGGCTGCCGATCATGGCCGTTTTGCACGGAGGCTTTCATAAGTGTGAACTTGCAAAGAACTCCCACAGTTAGCATCACGGATATACGGGAAGGCGGCAGCGGCAGGGTAATCGCAAGTAGCATATTACCCTCGTATGCAGTGAGCGGAAGGTTTGTAGAGCTGGGGATACCCCTTGCGGAGCTGAGAAAGATAACGCCAGTCCTGTCCAAGATCGGGTTTTATCTATACGCTGGGCTTGATGACGCAGGTGTAACTTCTAGCGGAGCAGCATCCTACATAATACACTAATATCGTGTAATTGTAGAAGTCTTGATATGCGAAAGTTCGGTATCTCATCTATTGGGGCAATTGATCCATTTCTGCAAGTGTTCCAGTCTTCCATTCATTAGCCGAGGCTTTAGCGTTACAGATGAATGGAGAAAATCACTAAAATTACCAGATCAATAAAGGAGCGTCTCCCGATTGCGACAATCTCGGGTGTTTTTGATGACGGTACTGTTTTAGAGATGATTTTCCGGCCGGCCGCCGTCGAAACAGCTTTTGTGATTTGGCAAAAAGATAGCTGGAGATTTGAGAACAGCTTTCAGGCAAGCAACCACGATAAATTGGTTCCGTACTCGGCCCATAACAACCTGATTAAAAACGAAGTGGTTTTGCTGCCATCTCAGCCAGAAGAATACGGCAATGAAGAAAAGCTGCTTACGGAAATCCGGAACTTCATCCATCAATATGTAGATCTAAGCCCGCTTTTTGAACAGATTGCCAGCTATTACGTGTTGTTCAGCTGGATTTACGACAGCTTTAACGAACTGCCGTATCTGCGAGTCCGTGGCGATACCGGCAGTGGCAAAACCCGGTTTCTTTTAATTGTAGGCTCGCTATGCTACAAGCCGATATTCGCCAGCGGCGCATCAACGGTCTCACCTCTGTTCCGGATTTTGGAGGCCTTCCGGGGCACCCTGATTATCGATGAGGGAGATTTCCGTTTGAGCGACGAAAAGGCTGAGATCGTGAAAATTCTGAATAACGGCAATGCCAAGGGATTTCCGGTATTGCGTACGGAATCTACCGACAAGCGGGAGTTTAATCCTGTGGCATACCAAGTATTTGGTCCTAAGCTTGTGGCGACGCGAGGATATTTCGAGGACCGGGCTTTGGAGAGCCGCTGCATTACGGAAGAGCTGGGTCATAACCGGTTGCGAACGGATATCCCAATCAATCTCCCTTCGGTATATCGGAAAGAAGCTTTGCATTTGCGCAATAAGCTGCTTTTATTCCGTTTCCGGAATTTGGGCAAACGTCAGACAACCGAGAGTCTGGTGGATCGAACGATTGAGCCGCGCTTAAATCAAATCTTCACTCCGCTTCTTAGCATCATCGACGATCCCAAAGCCCGGGAAGATTTGAAAGAATTGGCCAGGTTTTATAACCGCGATCTCATCGCCGATCGCGGGCTTGATATGGAAGCGCAGATTTTGGAAGTGATCCGCGATCTTGTGGTTGCCTCAGCGAATATCAATATTTCCATTAAAGAGATTACGAGCCTGTTCGTTGACCGGCACGGCGAAGAATATGACAAAAAAATCACGGCCAAATGGATCGGAAGCATCGTCCGCCGAAAGCTTCAAATCAAAACCCAGAAAAGCCACGGCCTCTTTGTGATTCCGCCAGCGGAAACGGCCAAATTGTCCCGGCTCTATGAAAAATACGGAATCATTCCCGAAAAGGAAGCATAGTCGGGTAGACTTGGGGGACTTACATCGGGGGTAGCACGATGATGTTTCCTCAAAAAACCTTGTATATAAATACGGCCTTTTCCTGCTGGCCGGTCAGCCAAGTCCTCAAACAAAGTCCCCCAAGTCCCCCATGTCCACCCGTGGATAGCTTGGCTGGCTAGGATTTGGCAGTTTTTCGTCTCGCCCAAGCCGCCTTCAGCTTGCGGCTCAAGGCGGCTTTTTCGGCGGCGGTCTTTTGCCGGCGCTTGCCGGTCGGTTCTGCGATTTTTACGGGACCGGCTCTTTTGACCGCCCAATATGCCTTCATCCTCTCGCTCCGGGATTGTTTTGCCTGCGGAGCCGGAGAGCGTTTCAACTCGGTTTGGATTTCGGCTATTTCCTTTTCAATTACTGCCTTCTTGTTTTCCAGCGCTTCGAGTGCAAGTTGGAGGATTTTTGTTTCCATAATTTCAAAATTCCTTTTTTATATTTTAATCAGGTGGTTTCAATATCAAAAACAGGAGAGTAAGGCAATAGCTTTGCTGATTCCGGCAATTCTTCCAGTCTTTGCCTAAACCTGCCGCTTCGTTAGTCTTTTCTCAGATCAGTTGTTTTTTCAAAGAGAGTCTTTCTGCCAACAATTTTGCATAAGGAGGTAGCGTCATGAATGGCGTTCTGCTTTCGCAAACAGGAAAGATCGGAAGACCGGAACTGAAATACATTTCGGTTCCCGAAGCAACATCAACCCATCAACCCATTTCGCATTACCGGATCATCGAAGCTTTGCTCGAAACGCTGAGCTTCCGGCATATTCAAGTAATCCGTGAAGAGTATGCCGTCTCGCCGGATGGCATGAAGATGTTTGGGATTCTCGATCTGGAATACGGCATGACGGGCGTAAATTTCTCCATTGGCATTCGCAACGCCAATGATAAATCGATGCGCCTGGCCATGACGGTCGGGTATCGGGTGCTCGTCTGCGACAACATGGCTTTCCATGGTGACTTCATGCCAGTTCTGCATAAGCACACCAAAAACCTGGATCTGGTGGAACTGGTTTCAATCGGCGTGGACAAGGTTCAGCGGAATTTTGTGCCGCTCCAGCATCAAATTGAACAGTGGATGTGCCGTCCCATTGAAGACGAACAGGCCAAATTAATCATTTACGCAGCCTTTGTCGAAGGGCAACTGTTGATGAGCAGGCAGCTGCTCCCGGCGGTTCACCGCTGCTTCTTCAATCCGGAACACGAAGTATTTCGGGCAAAAACATTTTGGAGCCTGAGCAATGCTTTCACTTCATCCTTCAAAGAATTGAAGCCCATCTCTCAGTTCAAAGTTATGGCCAAGCTGGGACCGTTTCTTGAAGACAAGTCTCGTCTGTTGCCAATCACATGAATTGTTCATGTCATAGAGGGTGGATAATCTGCCCTCTATTTTTTGCTGACAGAAAATCTTGTCGCTTTCGGCATAATCCTCCGTCTTTTTAAGATTTTTCCCGGCATTAAAGTTAAAATTGTAGTCGAGCAATTCTTACCATTTATCAACTAACATGGTTCAGCAAAAGCTCACAAATTATCTCCGGACATTCCGCAAACGCAGTCATCTTTCACAAGATGAAGTTGCCTTTCTTCTGGGCGGCGGAAGCGGTTGCAAGGTGTCCCGCTACGAGCGGTTTACCAGAGTGCCAAATCTGCAGACCGCTATGGCCTTCGAGGTTGTTTATGGAATCCCAATTAAGGAGCTGTTCGCCGGCATTTTTCAAAAGGTCGAGGGTCAAACCCTGAGACGTGCGCGTTTGCTTGCGTCTAGGCTTACCAAAAACGATCCAAGCCGGCTAAGAGTTATTAGACTCAAGATCCTGGAGCGGTTCATTCCGAATCAGGAAACAATGGGGCTTCATGAATAATCGAAGAGAAAAAAGCGTTTTGGCGATTGATCCAACCAGTCGAGGTTTTGGTTATGCCTTTTTTGAAGGACGATTGAACTTGGTTGATTGGGGCACAAAGCAGGTTGATGTTGCGGAAAACATCCGTTGTATATTTCAGATCCGCGAGATAATTCAGCGATTTCAGCCCGATGTAATTACGCTGGAGGATCCGAAGGGAAAGGGATCTCGGCGTTGCTATCGCATTTGTAAATTAATCAAATTCATCCGCGCTTTGGCTGCCAAACACCGCATAACAACTCGCTGCTTTTCACGAGATCGGGTGAGAGAAATATTTGCCAAATTCAACGCTCGAACAAAACATCAAATTGCCATTGAAGTCTCAAGACAATTACCGGAACTCGAACCACAGCTTCCGCGATACCGGAAACCTTGGATGAGCGAAGATGAACGCATGTCGATATTCGATGCCGTGTCGCTTGCTCTTACATTTTATTCTTTTTCGACTCCAACGAAGTGATCGGCAAAGATCATGTTCTCTATAAATCAGCCGTGGGAATTACCAAAACCAAAATAGCATAATTACTCGATTCTCGAATGCACATATTGGGTATCCATAACAGAGAGGCTACCAGCTGCGATCGCAATTTCGATTGTTTGCATAGGGTGACCAAGATTCAAGGACGAGATGCTTCCAGTTAAGGATTCAAGCAAACAGATGGATGCTGCACCACAGCATATGAGGAGTCGGATACATACGTGATATGGCAGAATACGCAATAATCAAAGGCCCAAGGAACATTCGTCATGATATCCTCACTGAGAAATTGGCAAATGCGATCGTGAACTCGTGACTCCGTTGTGACTCAACTCGCTTTTGGGTTAAGATTGTCATTCGCCCCGATTCAGCCATCCTCACCGACATGGGGGCTTTTACTTTACTTCATGTTTTATGTGCTCGTAAATTAATGATAGGATTTCGGATAATGCTGGCGCTCAGTCTGGTATAATATTAGACTGGCCCACCATCACTGCTCGGCTGCTCTGAGCATGGACAGCCACGGGTAGTGCTGCAAACCTTCTGGCTGACTCGCAACAATTATTGGTAGAGGCGCACCATAATGGCACTCATGGCAAATGTTGGAAATGAATCGCTCGCGATCGCACGACGTTGGTGTAAGATAAAAGGCCACGGCTGGTCAGTTCAGAACGAACTGGGCACTGGCGGAACAGCTCCCGTTTTCGAGGTGGTCTCGCCGCAGGGAATACGAGCGCTAAAGATATATGACGTGAAATTCTCCGTTGGAGAGAAGGGGGAAATCGAGCACAAGCGAATTGACCAGCAACTTGCGTTGAAAGGACACAATTGCCCCTTCTTGGTGCAAGTATACGAGGGCGCGCGATTCGAGGATCGTCTTTATCTGCTTATGAGTCGCGCCGACGGAAAGGAACTCGAAAAGCGGCTCAAGGACATCCCTCGCAACAAAATCAGACAGATCTTAGACCAAGTCACAAGAGCAGCAATATTCCTCAAGAGCAAGGGCCTGTGCCATCGGGATATCAAGGCAGCGAACATCTTTATTTCCGATGACTGTGAACGTTGCACACTATTGGACATTTCGGTGATCCGCAACGTCTCCGACCCTATAGGCGTGGGAACCGACCATGATGGCCAATTGCCGGTAGTTGCCACCGCCCGGTATTCGCCCCCTGAGTATCTGTTCCGCCTTCTGGAACCGAGCGCGGAACTCTGGCACGCTTTGAATGTTTACCAATTGGGGGCGTTGCTGCACGATCTGATCATGCGCGAGCCGCTTTTCGAGCGAGAATATGCGGAATCCGCGGAAAATCGCTACCGTTTCGCCTGGGTTATCGCTACTAGCAATGCCCCGCTGCAGGCGGAGGATGTAGACCGAGATCTCCTGCTGACAGCACGACTAGCCCTAGACAAGAATTGGCGGCGGCGATCAGCTCTTCAGTTGGAAGATTTCCTTTCAGATAGTAGCGTCCAGCAGCGGCATGCGCTCAATGCTATTGGATTGGGTGTTTTCCGCAAACCAGCCGAGGTTGACGACAATATTGCAACGAGACTGCAGCGCATTCATAGGGTTTCAAGCACATTGGAACAGGCAATAGCGTCGCATTTGCGCAGCAATGGGGCTACGACCAAGCATACCCTTCAGCCTGGCCCGGACGACGATTCAAAGACGATTCAATTCAACTGGGATGCGCCAGCAAGAGAGCCGGGAGACGCGTCACTTCCGGTGAAACTTAGGATAGACCTGCGCCTCTCAACAGATATGGCTGGCTATTGCTTTGGGTTGTCTATCACACTCACCTTAGAGTCTGAAGCGAAGGCAAGCTCGCTCGACCTTCCTGAACTTCAGGACGGGCCGGACGTCGAAATAGGCCTGCTGACGCATGTGGTGGATGCATTGGAAAAGCTGGCTATCGAGATTATACGCGGAGGCGTGGTGGGAATGGAGACCCGACAATGACACTCTGGTGGGTTCAAAAAGAACAGCTCGATTTGCATCAAATAAAGTTGATCGAAAAGCTGCCGTTGCGGGAGAGCTTCCTCATCATTGGTCCGCCAGGCTCCGGAAAGACGAACGTTTTGGTTCGCCGAGCTCAATTCATGCGCGGGCAGAATATGCCGAACGTGCTACTCCTGACGTTTACCCGTCCGCTCACGGAATTTGTCAAGACGGGGTGCTACGATACCCAGGGAAAAGAAATCTTCCCCCCAAGCTGTGTCACAACGCTGGAGTCATGGCAACGTTCGCTCTATGCGCAACACGGCGAATCGCTTCCGGTCGATCCTGGCGATCTAACCGAATGGAAGCGGCAACTATCGCTTGGCGCTCAGCCGTTTTTTGCGCGGCACCATCTTCCGCCTTACGACGCATTGTTTATAGATGAAGCCCAAGACTTGTTGCCTGAGGAAGTTGCCCTGATCTCACAATGGAGTCCGGTGCTCTTTTTCGTCGGCGATGACCGGCAGCGAATTTACGAACACACAGACGGCTTGAGTGCTGTGCGCGGAATTGTGTCCCCTCAGAACGAGCGTATCCTCCCATTTCACTATCGGATTGCGCCGGAAATCTGCCAGGTTGCCGACCGCATCCTCCTACCCCAGGGGGTTGATAGTCTTGCCGCAACACAGCACTATAGTGGCCCCACACCCGCACGCGTGACTATCCCGCGCGAATCACTCTCCAAAGTCCATCAGCTCCAGGTGACGATCCAAAAACTCAATGAGCAGGTTCGCGTCTATGGTGACCTCATGAGGCGGGGTGATCGCTTGGGCGTCATCGTCGCCCGAAAAGACGATCGCGATGTCGTGTTTGCTGCACTTGAGAATGATCCGGCGTTGGAAGGCAAGTCGAAGATCATTCGGGCCAAGGATGAAAGGAATGATGACTACGATCCGTCGTTTGATTCTGATGCACCGATTTGTATCCTTACTGTGAAAGGATGCAAAGGACTGGAATTTCGAGCTGTTCATTGGCTCTTTGCGGATGAGTTGAGCTATTATCATGATGCGGAGCATTATTACACTGTTGTGACGCGCGCGAAGACCAGTCTTGACATCTACCATACGCACACGTTGCCACAAATCCTGGCGCGTGCGCATTCTGAAGCCGGTGTAACGCCATGGTGAGAGATATGAGACCAGAATACCATTACACGGTTGCCGATGAGCAAGAACTGGATAAACTACTTTCGGGCACACCAACCCAGGAATCCAGTCTATGGGATAACATGTCCAAGCATCTGGGGCTGAAGACGGGAACTGCAGGTGTGGTGTGGGCAGCGGACGACGAAGCCGAAGGTCTCGCACGCCCCTTGCTCTTAATTTCTCATGAAGAAGACATCAGATGGTTATGTGGCCGATACGCTCAGTTGCATAGTGATCTGTCACCGCTTACCGCGTGGTGCCACCTCCTGACGCCTCGTTTTCTTGAAATATTAGACTCGTTGACCCGGACCCCATATTTCGCTCAGTTGCAGGCGGCTTGGACAGGGCTTATCATTGCGGAAGCGGCATTATTAGCCGAAAAGCCGGTAGCCCAAATCCGGCTGGCATCCTGTCTGGCCACACAAAGCTATGCGATCGCCCGAACCCACGGGCTCTGGAGCCATGTGCCGCTGAATGATGTGCTCAGACGCTTCGATGAAGGTAATCGCCTTTGTCGAAGAGAAAGTATCACGCAACGAGGAGACAGCCGCCTGACCAAGCTGCGTTCTTGTCTGGAACCGCTTTGGCAGGTGATGAGCGCATTTTCGCTCGGCCGTAATTCCGTGTCGGACTCTATGGGAGTTCTTGTAAGTGCCCTTGAATCTCTTCGGCGGGCAAGATACGAAAAAAACAAGCAGGAGGCGAGCCATTTAATCCGGTCGTTGCGACCTTACGTGATGGAAGTGGAGGCTCTTGAGAGTTTGAGCAATCTACATCCTGAGATGCGTCTGAGCATATTTGACAGAGTAGTCGCCGAACTTGCGAGTGCCCATACTGAACACGATAAAATGCGATATAATGCATTGGCGCTGGTGGCCGGATATTTGGCAACAGTGGCCGCAGGAGGGTCTCCAAGCCTCTCTCTAGCAGAGGCACATGCGACCCGCTGGCCTGAGATTACCGCTTGGGCCTATCTCATTGGAGGCATTGGGGAAAATGTAGTCTGGACATCCAGCTTTGATGGGCTGGGGAGGCTGGTTGCACGTGAGCTGCTTCGACCTTTGCGGCTTGATGAGCCGCCAACATGCGATTTTGCCTTCGACGAAGCTTATGTCCTTGCCGACCCAAAGTTAAATGATCCATTGGTCCACCTTCGAATAAAACAGGCCCGGCACGTAACCGTTGCTTTGCTGCCTGGAGTGAACATCGCAATCTCAATCGAGTCCACGCCACTGACACAGGGAAAGCGCGAGCAAACCCAATTAGCGCGACCGGCAAGCACCACCCCAGCCGTAGATCCTCTTGCGGCATTTGCAGATGCCCTTTGGCCTTATCTGCAGGATCGGATGAACTGTTATATGCAATCCGCTCAGCGCGATCAGTACGGGCCGCATGACGACGACAGCGGTCGAGGGAGGGGGAAACGGAAGTCGGGGCCTCAATCAAACTTGCCGCTGGGAGGCTCAAAAAGATACTGATGCTGAGCTTGTCGTTCGCGCTTTTGTTTTCCAATGGCCATGACTGCTATTTTACAGGTGTTCGGCATCCCGAACAATATCATATATCCTATGATTTCGACTTTAACCACGGGCTGCTAATGACTGCGCATTTGAGTCATTAGCGTTCGCTCTTTTTTATGAAGATTTGATTAAGCAACTTGAGGTATTTTGTGATTGGTTTATGCCTGCCTTTCTCCCATCCTCCCAAAGTTGCCGGATCAATCCCTAATTTGATTGCCAATTTCTTCTGCGATAATCCCAACTTCATGCGGTAGGTTTTCAATTTCTCCGGGAATGATTCCGGCTCTGGAAAGGGATCGTATCCAAGGAATTCAATGATCCTAGCAATGAACCGTATTTCTGGCTTGGTTCGTTGCCTCTCCCAATTGCCAAGGGTTAGCGCATCCACTCCGATTTTTTCCGCAACTTGCCTTTGAAGTAGTCCTAGGTCCAATCTTCTCTTCCTAATGTGATCTCCTAAGGTGCTGATTTCTTTAGGGTACTGGGCTGATAGAGGTTTTTGGCTTTTCAAGGCCAGACTGCAAAAGGGCAACGCATCCATGAGAGAGTGGAGAAGCCATTAGTATTAAACAGGAGTGAATTGAGTCGGGACTTTTGGCCCAAGCCTGCGCCCAAGGCAGAAAGGCCATTGTTTACTAAATTGTCTATTATTAGATACTTACAGTTCAATTGGTTGTGGTTAATCCTATTGAACACTGTTGAAATTTGAGGATCTTTGGTGATCATAACAGCTACAAAATCGACTACAGAAAAAAAGCCTGTGCATATAGTTGTACGGCCTGCTGAACTGGGTCCATGAAAAGTTACTCTAATTAGAGAATTTTTGTCAGTCGATATGACTCGATGTAAACAAAATTCTATCTTTCCGCGACTAATCGCCTGTCGCAAAAGGGGAAGTATGCAAGTATCCGCGGTAAGTTTGTCTCCAATTTATCAACAGCAATATCAACCTTTACAGCCTAAACAACAGGTTTCATCCGAAGAGGCTTCCGAATCTGCATCAGAAAAAGCTGCTGAAGCAAGCGCCGTGCAAAGCGGCCAGGCCAAATCTCCTAGCGTTCATAGTCTTGATGTTATGGCATAAGCAAAAACAGCAAGGAAGGACAACGGATCGCCCTTTCTGTAAGACATCGCAAAGGCCTTTGGGCTAATGGCTGTTAGTATT
>JAHFUH010000565.1 GCA_023265215.1 Acidobacteriota bacterium | reverse complement strand
TTCTTCTGTGGAGACGTTGAAGAATGCTGCGATTTGGCGATCATCGGAACCCACCATCCAGTGCGAGTATACACCGCATGCTCTCGCGTGATGAGCGTATCCAGTGTTATTGATGTCCCATAGCGTTCGGATGCCCGGGTTGACGGGTGGTCCCGAAAAATCGATTTCTTCGTCATTAATTATCATATCAATATTGTACATTTAGCGTGTCAAGCCCTTGTGCTTCTTGTGTCCTGGAATGCGCGATTGAACAATGTTGGATATAAGCTTCAGTGATTCTGCCTGGAATAAGGGCTTTGAGAGAGCCGGGAATTTCAGTTCATTCGTACCGGGCACGGAGATTATGATGGCGATCATGCCCAGGAGATTCATCAGGGCTTCGGAAGGCTTGCGACCCTCAAGATATGAAGAAGGCTGATAATTTAAATATAGTGACCGAAGGGCAGTGGCGGAACCTCTTTGATGGGGCCTGCGGTGAGAATCTCCCCGATTGCGTTGGCAAACTTCAATGTGATTGGAGTGCCATCACCATAGATGCATGTGTTGTAATTAAGTTTTGTCAGGGCCAAAATATCCCTCAATACGACTTCAATAGGTGCATTACCCTTATTGACTTCAACAAGCAGTGGATTCGGTACTTCGCGGCCAGGGTATGTCTGAATCCGCGGTGTCCACCCGCGTGTCCATAAGTGTGCGCTGCGCTCGCTCCTGATATTGGCTAATCCCCGAAGAATTGGATTCTGACCCTTTCGATAAAGCTTAAGGTTCTTTTCTTCCCGTATACGGACGCCGGAAATGTTTGTTCCCTTGCCGACCGCGTCCTTGAATCCGAGCCATTCATTCTCTTCAAAGCGTATACGTCCGTGGATAAAAACTTCCTTTGGAGCCTGTCCGACTCTTTTTCTGTAGGATTTGATGGCCAGCTCGCCGAGCGTTTTTGCCGCGTTATAGGTCAGATGAAAGTCCCCGGTCTCCTCGTTGTACCATGGACCGAGCGCTCCTTTAAATACGACGCCATCGCCAGAATCGAGGAACATCTGTGCGGCACAGCAGGCGTTGCGTGTACTTGTGGTCGTATCGTCTTTTTTGAAAACAAGGCCCAAGTAGCATACACCTTCGCGTATATTGGCCACTTTCCAGGGTCTTCCCCCTGCCTTATAAAAAATGGCAGTGCATAGGTTCCATGCGATCTCTGATTGACGCACGGTCTGTCTGGGATCCACCCCTGGATCACCGGGATTCCCGATATTCATGATTGTGCTTTCCCGGACGATCTGCGTTAGAACCATGTCATCAAGAAGTCTTGCTTTGAGCTGATTGTGGAATTGTCCTTCATAAACGTAGGGCGTTGCATCCTCTTCCATTTCCGGAAACAGTGACTTTTTATGATAAAACTCTCTAGCGGTTCCGGGTTTCTTGAATGCTTTAAGCGCTTCCTGCCTTACTGCCGGTTCGACCACCGACTTTGGCCGACAATACTTCCATACGCGATCCGGGACAACTACAAACCACAACTCCGGCTGTTCTTCTTCTTCCCGTTTTGCATCCTGAATCCGCTTTGAAAATACGCCTACGGTTCCATAGACCCGCTGATGAGGCTCGTCAAGATAGAGGAATTCGTCAATCTCATGATCCTTGACTGTGAGTGTCAGGACAGGCTTGACGTTCCAGCGTGTTCGAAAAACTGTTTCAAAGCCAGGGAACGGAGGGCGGCCAAGCACAGGTGGACGGGTAAACACGGGGCGCTGCACCCATTCGACCCAACGCTTGAAAAGATCAACTCCGGCCGTTGTACCAATCACACCGGCTTTTATGCCATACGGTTTGCCTTCATCGAGCGGGCCGAATAAGGTCAGGCCGTCGCGCGGGTCTTCCATCGCCTGTTTATGCCTGAAAAGAAGAAGAGGTTCCGGGATATAAATAAGATCTTTCACTCGTCACCTTCTTCCGAAACGTCTTCAAAAATGTCGTCTTCTTGGATGTCGCGTCCGTAGTCGTCTGCGAGATCCATGTCATCACTGAACCTCATCAGTTGCGGATCGACATAGGATACTGGGCTCTGGAACATAAAGGGATTGGGACTCACTGTTAAACTCGCTGAACTTCCGAGGCGCATCTGAATCTCGTTACTGTCACCGCAGAGGTATGTTGCTACAGCAAGAGTCCGGTC
Organism: Acidobacteriota bacterium; assembly: GCA_023265215.1. Taxonomy (GTDB): domain Bacteria; phylum Acidobacteriota; class UBA6911; order UBA6911; family UBA6911; genus UBA6911. The sequence continues at coordinate 1,756 of JAHFUH010000565.1, read as the reverse complement.
CCTCCATTCGTCATTCCACCACGTCTTGCATTGGTTTCTTCGGGCAGCAGCCAATCGTTTTTTGCTCTCCCAGAGTGTCACCCCATCATTTGTAAATAGAACATGAGGCTTAAAAACATAGGCAAGAGTGGGATGCACGAGCGGTCGGGCCTCCATTGCAAAATGCCAATACCTTTTCACGCTTATGCCTGTGGTTGGATTTTTTTTCGAACTGAAGCCGACCATCGCGCGATATGTCCGATTCCCGTCAACGCCGGTGAAAAAAAGCTTATCGTTAATGACATGATTTTTCGGAAAGTAGAAGCACCGCGCTTTGTTGGCCAGCTCATAAACGGGGAGCTGCCGCTCAACTAGCATATGCTCCCAGGCGAGCCGGAGAAGCCGGAAAAGGTGTTTCCCAAAGTCGGTCTCCTTGAGGAGAGTCTCCACTTCAAGTGGCTTGGAAGGCTCCGAAATATAAATCTCAGGCCCGAGTTTATCTTCAAAATCCGCAGCTTCTGCAAACGTAATTAGCGCAATGCCCTGCTGAACAGCCGGATAGGGGAGATCCATCGGAACTTCGATTTTGCCGATACTCTTTCTAGAAACCGTGTGGTAGTAGACGCGCGGAGGGATTCTTGCCGTGAACCAATTCGACAGGTATTCCTCAGTTTCCTTCCGAATTCCTTGTTCAGCGCTAAATTTCATGCGCCACCAATCAGCAACGGCCATCTGGCTAAACTGCGGATCTTTCGGAACTCTGTCAGTTGTTAATTTTTCAAGAAGAATCGCAAATCCGGCAGCCCAAGATCGATGAAATTGTACCGAATTGATGCGAGTGATCTCGATCGTTTCGTCCCCGTGGGGCAAATCGTCAATGTGTAGCGGAATAACAAAATCTTCCAGTTGCTCTTTCCTTGCGAGGCTCTGCGCAAGGTGTAATTCTCGGAGTGGACCATCCTTTGTATTCGATGTGCGTGAAAGAACATAAAGTGCCTTGGCGGCGCCATATCTGATTACATCCTCGATCTTATCCCAGAACACTTCACCGCCAAGAAGTCTTGTGAGATCACTCCAAACTTTATAGCCATGACTGGCAAGCTGAAGCGCGAGCCAAAGCGTGAACTCGTTATCCTCCGGATTGGCGTGACTGAGAAGCAGCGTGTCTCGCCTCTTCTCTTCCTGCTTACATTTGGCCACAGGAAACCTTTCCATAAATCTCGTGTCAATTACCTAGCGGGTATCTATGCATTCCTTCCGCTGTAAAAAAGTGTGCGCGGGCAATGTGATTGGCAGAACCTAAGAGTCCATGCCGGGTAATTGCTGCCCCTCCCATGAATTACCATTTTAAGCTTCGCTGAAATTCTCATCGATCGTGCTGAGTGCCTCCATGCAGACTCTTTATCCCTCAATACTTCGGCAAGAGAAGAATCCTTCCGCATCCGCCGATCATTCTGGGGCCATGTATCTGGTCACGAACTTGAGCTCTTTTCTTGAAAGTTTCTGTCAATGTCCCGACGTATGATTCCGGAAAGGCGCTTCAGAGTTGCAATGCATCGGTTGAAATACTGATCGTCTATTTTAAGTTGTTCTCCGATCTTTCCTCTTTTTTTATTGTCCGCCTTAGATAGATAGACATCATTGATAATGCCCGAGTTATGGATGATGACATCGCGCGCAGATTTTATTTCAAGGTAATCCTCAAAAACCGGGTCTGAGGTATCTACGCCGCCGATCTTGTTCAGACACTCCAGGTATGCTTTTGGAGTCGCATAGG
>JAHFUH010000107.1 GCA_023265215.1 Acidobacteriota bacterium | reverse complement strand
GAATACCCGGAGTATTTCGGATGCAAAGCCGTAATGGGGCTGCAGCCGGATCATCAATTGCTCGTTGGATTTTTCCTGGCAAGATCGATATATGACAGTCTCGAAATCCTTAAACTTGGCGTGTTTCCCGAATGCCAGCGGCAGGGAATCGGCACGCAATTAATGGAAACCGCTTACGCAGAAGGCATACGCCGCGGCTGCAACCGTTGCTTTCTGGAAGTCCGCAAGTCCAATCAAAACGCAATCCAGTTCTATTACAACCACAATTTCCGAATTGCAGGCACGCGCTTGAACTACTACACAGATCCCATAGAAGACGCTTGGATCATGGAACGTGCTCTTTAAGAACGCCGCGGATTTCCCGGCAATAACGATACTGCCAGGGGATTCAATGAAATCTGTGCAATCTGTGATGTTTTTCGTGATAGTATCCCGCTTGGAATCAGAAAAGGAGTGAAGCAATCGCATGAAAACTCCCGCGGATGCATCCAATGAAAATGCTGTTACTCCGGAACCTCCGGCAGGCTGGCCTTCCTACACTATGGTAGAAGCTCGTATGAAGAAAATTTATTTCGAGTTCTACCAGGAGACCTATAAAAAGTCGAAGATCGATCGGAAAACAAAGGAACTGATTGCGATTGCAGCCTCGCTCGGCTTCAAGTGCCAGGGTTGTTTGAATGGCCATATCAAAAAAGCAAAAAAATTTGGCGCAACTCCCGAGGAAATCAGCGAATCTATCGCCATTGCCATGGGTGTTGCAGCCGCCTCTGTGGTGGATCTGACCGACATCGCCGCCGAACATCTACAAATAAAGCATTTCGAATAGATTTGGAATGTCGACGCGAGCCAGGGAAGAATTAAGGGTAATTGCATGTCTCTTCTTTGTTCTATTCGTTGGAGTGGCAGATAATCAGGTCTTAAGCCCGCTGCTCCCTGCCATCCGTGCTCAATTCGGCAAATCATCCTCAGCCCTTGCCTATCTGTTCACGGGATACTCTTTTGCCGCAGGTTTGTCTGTGCTGATCTGGGGCCCCTTATCGGACATCTTTGGACGAAAATCGGGGCTGCTGGCTGGATTGATTATTTTCATTATCGGTTCCTGTATTTCTTACACATCCGCAGTATTTGTTCTTCTTCTCGCGGGAAGGATCCTGACCGGAATGGGCGCCAGCATGCTGAGCCTCAATACTATTTCCTATACGGCCGACTTTTTCCCCTATGAAAAGCGCGGCTGGGCAATGGGCGCTGTTTTCTCTTCTTATTTTGCGGCGCTGATTCTGGGCGTGCCTTTAGGATCATGGCTCGGAGAAAAAAACGGCTGGAATTTCGTATTCGGAGCCATGGGCAGCGCTGCGCTTTGTCTGCTTGTTTTGACAAGTCTGCTGCTTCCCCCATCGACACAAAAACGCATGGCTTCCGGTTTCCCGGGGACTGAATATCTTCGGCAATATCTGAGCTTCCTGCGAGACCGGATCACGGTGGGCGCATTGCTGAGTTCTTTTTTTGCTTCAGCCGGAACCACAGGGTTTCTTGCATTTCTAATCATGTGGATGCACGATTCTTTCAACATTTCCGGCGGCAAGGTTCGCCTTGTCTTTATCGTTTGCGGAGGAGCTGCTCTGCTGGCCTCGCCTGTTGCCGGAGTGATTGCCGACAGGATAGGGAAGCGCCTGCAATTTCTCCTAAGCAATCTTTCGCTGGCTTTTTTTCTGTTCATAATGCCCCGCCTGCATTGGGAACCTGCCTTGTTTCTTGTTTTCGGGCTCATCAGTTTGTCGGCCGCATTCCGACAAGGTCCGATGGAAGCCGTCCTAACTGAAATAGTGCCTGCTAGTTCCAGGGGCACATTCGTGGCCCTGAAAAACTCTTGTTCCCAACTTGGAATCGGGCTTGCCGCTTTGTTTTCAGGCATTCTATTCGAACGCGCCGGGTATTCGCGAGTCTGCTTCCTGGGCGCAATCTCAAACCTGCTTGCGGCAGGCAGCATGCTCCTCACGTTGAGAAACAAGCGTTTATAACAGAAAGCCGTATATGAAAAAGCTTTGGTAGCAGTCATAATTTGGCTAGAATACTAACTGCCTTTTTAAATTAACCGGCTCCTATTTCCCCCAAGGAGGAATGACTTGCGAATTCCCAAATATTTCCTGTTGATGCTGGCCCTTATGCTTGCCGTTGGCGGCTGTGGCAAGAAAAAGGATGCAGTCCCAAGCGCCGCAGACAGCATGAAGAAACACAAAAATATTTGTATAATCGCCGACCCATATAATCTGCCCTTTGAGTTCGGATTGGACTCCGGCGTACAGGGATTGGATATCGACATCGGAAATGCAGTGGCCAAAGAGCTGAATATCGATGTCAATTGGCAGAAGTTCTCCGGCTACGACCATCTTCTTGAAGTGCTCGGCAAAGGAGAAGCGGAGATTCTGATTTCGGCAATGTGGATCGATCCGAAGCGCGAGGATCAATTTTCATTTTCGAATCCCTATTTTGACAGCGGGGATGTTATTGCATCCAAGCTGGATAAGATGGTTGATGATCTCGGGAGCCTTAACGGAAAAAAGGTCGGGGTTGCAGCCGGGCGCTTCGGCGAACAATTTATGGCGGGGAAGAAGGGAATCAATGTCGTCAAATTTCCCACCATCGATCACGCTTTGGGCGCACTGAACCGCACCGAAATTGACGCAGTCGTGGCAGACAAGCCGATCCTTACCTATTTAATATCGGAAAGCGAAAGCTATCAGAATATGACCGTATCCCCTTCCTTGATCGATCACTATAAATATGCTGCGGTCGTGCGAAAAGGTGAAACGGAGCTTCTCAATTCGATCAACAAAACGATTGACCTGCTGAAAAGTTCGGGCGACCTGGAGGCGATGCTAACAAAATGGTTCAAGGATGCCGCAAAGAAGGTTGAAGATAAGCGGCAAGCTTACCTGAAGGAGTTGAACCTGAGGAAATCCCCTAAAGCCATCAATGTCAGCATTCAAAGAAAAACCGGTGCCCCAGTGAAAAATCTGGATGGCTTGGATGGATTTCAGCTGGTTTTGGAAGGAACAGCCGGGCAATACAAATCCACCGGCATCCGCACCGACGGCGATAAGGGGAATTGCGAGTTCAAAACGCCGGTGCCGCCTGGAGAATATAAGCTGGATATGATGTCCATTTTCCACACAACCGCAAAAGTGGTTGTTCCGGATCTGCCGAAGAGCACGCTGGGGATGGAAGTGATTGTGGGTCGCGATATATCGATCGTCCACCCACATTAATCAGGGAGAATCGTTCCTGGCTATTGCCGGAAACGATTGAAATGGCGGAATGAAGAAATATCCGATTCGACTTCTCGTCCTTGTTGCACTTTTATCCAGCGTGGCCACCATGGTCGTGCTGCGCTGGAATCTCGCTACCGAGGGCCGCAAAGAGGTGCCTGCGCCTGCTTTTGCGGCCTCGCAGGCGGCGGTTTCGCCGCCTCTAAGCAGCGATGAAGAGGTGAATATACGTGTCTACAACAGCGTAAGCCCCGGGGTTGTCAACATAACCAAAAAAGTGTATGCCTTTGATTTTTTCCTGACCCCTGTTCCGCAGGAAGAGACTGGAAGCGGCTGCGTTTTAGACAAGGACGGAACAGTTCTGACCAACTACCATGTGATTGCGTCAGCAAATACTCTAGAAGTATCACTTCCAGATCGCAGCAAATACCACGCCAAAGTGGTTGGTTATGACGAGCAAAATGATCTTGCCGTAATACGCCTGATTGGCGCTCCGAAGGAACGGCTGCACCCCATCACTCTTGGAGATTCCAATCCATTGAAAGTCGGACAGAAAGTCCTGGCGGTTGGAAATCCACTCGGCCTTCAAAACACTTTGACGACAGGAATCATCAGCTCGCTTGGCAGAAGAATCCGAACTGAAAACGATGACATTGTAGACAATGTCATCCAGACAGACGCCGCAATCAATCCGGGGAATTCCGGAGGGCCTTTGCTGAATACGGCAGGCGAACTGATTGGAATCAACACCTCAATTTTTACCATCGGCGGCGGAAACATCGGGATAGGGTTTGCGATTCCGGCAAACACAATTCGTCAGGTGGTCGCCGACTTGCTCCGCGATGGGCGCGTCCGGCACCCCTCTTTTGGAGTCCTGGGATACGAACTGAGTGATAATCTGGCTTCCGAACTCAACCTGCCGGTCAGCAGCGGGATCCTGGTTGCCCGTGTTGCTCGCGGGAGTTCGGCGGATAAAGCAGACATTCGAGGCGCCACCGAAAGGGCAATTCTGTATAACCAATATTTACTGATCGGCGGCGATATAATTACGGCTGTCGACGGGAAACCTGTCTCATCACTGGATGATCTGCGACTCCTGGACTCGAAGCGCCCGGGTGAAGTGGTGGAAATCACTATTTATCGCGGCCGCTCCAAATTGACCAAATCCGTAACGCTGATCGAAGCGCCTCAACAGCCGAAAGGCCGCATTTGATTCTTTGCACATGCTTGAAAAACAATTCGAGAGGCGCACTCCGATGACTGCATTGAAACCTGTTGGTTTTTTTCTGGCAGGTCTTGTATGCGTTTTTTGTTTCTCAAACCCTGCGGATAACAATTCGGAATTAAAAAAGATTTCTGAGAATGTCTATGTCCGGATTGTCAGCCCTGACAGCAACGCTGTAGGAAATGCGGGGGTAGTTGTATTCGAACGGGCGGCGCTGGTATTTGACACACATTTCACCCCGGAAGCCGGCAGGGAATTCCTGGCACAGATTCGCTCCATCACTTCCAAACCCGTGCGGTATGTGGTAAACAGCCACTTCCATCCCGATCATACTCATGGCAATCAGGCGTTTAACGATGCCCTGTTTATCGGAAGCACTATAACCCGGCGAGATGTTTTGAATGTGGATCTCGCCTCCATGAATAGAGCAGTCGCGACTGCTCAAGGTCAGTTGGAAAAATTACGCCGCGATACGGCACAGGATACCGCCGCTGCTCAGGGGCAGCATCTGCGCGACCTCAAGTCTCGTCAGGATTATCTGGACACGATGTCACGCCAGAAGATCATTCCACCGGTGGTGACCTTGGACGACAGTTTGATCATTCAGGATGGAAAGTCGGAAGTAAAATTGTGCTGGCTCGGTTCGGGACACACCGAAGGCGACACTGTCCTGTTTTTGCCGCGGGAGAAGATAGCTTTTCTGGGAGATCTGTTTTTCAATGAAGCAATTCCCAATGTCCAGGATGCCTGCATGCTGGATTGGATTAAAACTCTTCGTGAAACGCTGAAGCTAGAAGCAGACAAATTCGTCCCGGGACATGGCCCAGTCGGATCCAGGAAAGATGTGGAGACCTTTCTGGGATATCTTGAAGAAATAAAGTCTTTGGTGGAATCGGCAATCGCCGGTGGATCCAACATGGAACAGGCCACAAGAGAAATACAGGTTCCTGAAAAATACTCTTCCTACAAATTCAAGGATTTCTTCCCATCAAACGTCCAGAAGATGTTTTCAGAAATCAAAGCGATGAAAATTGCGTCAAGCCCGATGGAAGGCCCTCCGAAGATGGAACGGGAAAAAGCAAAGTAGTGGAATTCGGTATAGCTATCGGTCTTTTAACTCGATCTCGATTGCGATCCCGATGCCGATTTTGAGATGTGTATGCAATTCTAAAATGCATTTATCAATTGTAATTTTTTGCGGTAAAGACCAACGACATGGTTGCCTATTGGCCTAAAACGACTGCGGGTTAGCCAAAGACTTGCAGCGACCCAATGACAAATGACCATTGATCGTTGACATCCCACTTCCAATTGCAGGCAATTCTAATTACACCCTGTTCTAAAAATCATGAGATGTGCTAAGCTGGCGCTTTTATGAACATCAAAATTATCGAAACAGCTGTTTGTCCAAAATGCAACGGATCCGGATGGGAACTAACGGAGACCATCGGGAAAGTGCGCCGCTGTTCATGCCTGGAATCGGCTCGCGTGGGAAAACTTCTTGCGGAGGCTCGCATCCCCAAACGCTACGAGCACTGCGATCTGGATTCCTACTTGCCCAACCATGAATCCCAGAAAACGGCCAAACGCTTTGTACAGCACTTTACAAAGCAGTATCCGCAGGTGGACGGCGGCCTAATGTTTCTTGGACCCTGTGGCGTGGGGAAAACGCATTTGGCCGTTTCCCTGCTGAAGCTGGTTATCAGGGAAAGTGGAGACAGTGGACTCTTCTACGACTTCCGAGATCTATTGCGGGAAATTCAGGCAAGCTGGAACTCGGTATCTCAAACCTCGGAAATGGAAGTATTACGGCCTGTTCTCGAAGCAAAAATCCTGATATTAGATGAATTGGGAGCCAACAAACCGACCGAATGGGTCCGCGAAACGATTGCCCATATAATCAATTGCCGATACAACGACAAAAGAGTAACGATCTTCACGTCCAACTACCTGGATTCCGTAGGAAAACCTGGAGAAGAATCACTTACGGATCGGATAGGCACTCGTTTGCGCTCCCGACTTTATGAAATGTGCCGAGACCTAGAGATGCGCGGAATAGATTTTCGCCAGGAAATCAGGCAGTCAAAAAATTCCGTTTATAAGCGGCAATCCGAAATCTAGAAAACTTCGATGAGTGGAGATGTTTTTGCCACAACTTCCCCCACCCGCATCGCGCAACAACCGGCATTTTTCAGCAGAACGCAGGCTTTTTCCGCGAACTGCTGATCAACGGAGACAAGCAATCCGCCGGAAGTCTGAGGATCGAAAAGAAGAAGCTGCAGTTCCGTGCTGACAGTTGATTGGAATCGAACGCAGTCCCCCACAAAGTCGCGGTTTTTTTTCAGGCCACCTGGAATAAAGCCGTTGCGCGCACATTCCAGCGCCCCTTCCAGAAGATCTATCTTTTGGCTTTCCAGCCGAAGACTGGCGCCGCTTGCTTCAGCCATCTCCCAGGCATGCCCGATAAAACCGAATCCGGTGACATCCGTTGCGGAATGAACGGCATTGCCAATATTCTCAAGCGCAGCGGCCGATTCTTTGTTCAAGCGACTCATCGCGCCAACAGCCGCATCAATCCACGACGGTTCGGCTTTGCCCGCGCGTATTGCAGTGGCTATGACGCCGGTGCCGACAGGTTTTGTCAACAGCAGGATGTCTCCCGGTTTCGCGCCTGCATTCGTCCACACATGAAGCGGATGGACAGTGCCGGTGACCGCGTATCCGAACTTAATCTCCGAATCCCTCACCATGTGGCCTCCCACAATAGTACACCCGGCCTCGACCATTTTATCCATTCCGCCGATCAAAATACACTCTGGCACTTCGAGGTCCCCGGTCTCTGGGAAGCACACCAGGGAAAGAGCCGTCAGCGGCTTGCCTCCCATTGCGTAAACGTCCGAAAGGGAATTCGCGGCTGCGATTTGTCCATATTGATAGGGATCGTCCACAATGGGAGTAAAAAAATCTGTAGTTTGAACTAGCGCAAGGCCGTCATGGAGCAAATAAACGCCTGCATCATCCTTTTTGCCGAAGCCAACAAGCAAGCGCGGATCTTCCTGGCGCGGAAGCTTTGAAAGAACACGGTCCAGCACCGCCGGACTGATTTTGCTTGCTCAGCCCGCCGCACTGCTTGCTTCCGTCAGCCTGCGGGGTTTACATTCATCGCTCACATTATTCGTCCTTCAGAAAACAAATTCCTAAAAAGGAATATCGCTGTCCGTAATGCCGGAATCTCCAAACTGATCCGGTTCTGCCGGCGCCCGGCTCGCAGTGTCCATTGACTGTGGGCTTGCTTCCACGCCTTGCGGACGGCTGCCCAGCAGGACCATCTGAGTAGCAATCACTTCGGTAGTGCGCTTTTTATTCCCATCCCGATCCGTCCAGTCACGGCTTCGAATCCGACCCTCAACATACACCTGACGGCCTTTGGATAGAAAACGCTTGCTCAAATCCGCCAGCCGGCCCCAAGCGACAATGTTGTGCCATTCCGTATGTTCTTGCTTGCTTCCACTCTTATCTGTCCAGCTTTCACTCGTCGCCAGGCTGAAGTTTGCGACGGGGGATCCATCCGGTGTGTATCGGATTTCCGGATCCTTTCCCAAATTACCAATAAGAAGAATCTTGTTCAATGAACTCATTTTATATTCCTTATAAACACAATTAACGCGTTTTGCGAACCGGCGGTTTGGGTTTATTTGCACCGGTGCCAAGAGTCTGAAGCTCAATTTTAGCCAGGTCGGTTTCAGGCGCCGTCGGATACATTTTTGTCACATCCTTGAAATCCGAAATCGCATTTTCAGTATCCTGCATAGCCAGCCTGGCTCTTCCTCGTTTAAAAAGCGCAGTCGCGACTTTGTCCGAACTCGCATAATCGCTTATGACACGTGAAAACGCGGCAATGGCTTCAGGGAACTTGTTCTGGCTGTAATAGGCTTCGCCTATACTGCTTTGCGCGGCGGCAGCCATGCTTCCTGTCGGGAATCTTTTGAGATAATCCGTAAATTCCTCAGTCGCGAGACCAAAGTTGCCCGATATCAAATCCTGATATGCCTGCTTGTAAAGCGTATCAGCCGAAAACCCCTGATTTGCGCCCCCCGCAGGTTCCTGATTGATGGATTTGGCTTGCACCTTCAGGTCCGCTATTTGTTGCGCCAGAGCCGAAATCCTTGTGGCGCTGTCGTCCATTTTCGTTGAAATGGCGCGAATCTCCTGAAGAAGCGCTTGATCATTGGAACGTCCGCCTGACGCCTGATTATCGAGCGCCGTCGAAACTTTGTTAACGAGCATGTTGGTTTTTGCAACCTGGTCATTGAGTTGAACGATCAGGCTCCTGAGTCCTTCAATTTTTTCGCCGTAGGCTTTATCCAATTCTCGCAGTTGATTCTGAAGCGCCAAAACATCGGCGGACAGCCGCATCAGGTCTTCTTTTGTGCCTGCACGTGCCGAAGGCCCGCCAGACATTAATGCGAGCAGGAGACAAAACAAAATTGTTCGCTTCATGCATTCTCTCCCATGTCGGATTTCAGTAATCATTATTTCACAGGGACAAAAGGGCTTCAATCCAAGAGCGCGTTTGAGACAAAAAGAAAACGGCGATGAGCCCTATCGAAATACATGACGATATCGCTGCGGTCGCCGTTTTCATCAAGCAGTTATTTAGGCTAACGCATCACCACGTGTGCGCGCCGATTCTTCTGCCAGCATTCCTCAGTGTGGGCTTCGCATTCATTCTTTTCTTTGCCGTAGGAAACCGTATCAACACGGCCGGCGCTGATACCCAGGCCCACAAGAAAATCTTTGGCTGCATTGGCCCGCCTGTCGCCCAGGGCCAGGTTGTATTTTTCAGAGCCTCTCTCGTCGCAATGCCCCTCAATCGTAATCCGAATGCCTGGGCGCTGGTTTAGAGCACGGGCATCGGCCTGCAACGCAGACTGTGCGTCCGGACGAATATTGTACTGGTCGTAATCGAAATATGCGTCCTTTATGTTTTGTTCGAAAAATAATGCATCACTGACGGTCGGATTTACCGTGGGAATGACGGCCGGCTGCGGAGCCGTTACAGTCACTCTTGCCTGGGCAACCGTATTTCCACCCGCGCCTGTCGCTCTCGCCTGGTACGTGGTGGAAGCGGATGGACTGACGGTGCGTTTCCCCGAAGATTCCACTGTTCCCACTCCATTGTCGATCGTCACATTCGTTGCATTGCTTGAGGTCCATGAAAGAGTTGTCGATTGTCCCGCCTCAATTGCATCCGGAGATACAGTGAGGGAAACTGTCGGCGCGGGCGCAACCGCCAGTGGCGGCGCGGGCGTTTCCGTTTTAGTTGGAGCCGGCGGCGGCGGCGCTACTTTTTTGTGGCAGCCGGTCAGCGTAATGAGCAGCGATAGCGCGAACAGCGCTATAACAACGAGCGAATACCTGGTTCTTCTCATTGGCGGATTCTCCTTCATGTGCTTGGTTTCTTGAAATTTGCAGCCGCGCTCCAATAAATGATAAAGTATAGCACGCAGTTGGGAAGACGGAAAATAACACTTATTAAGTATTTCTAATTGTCCGATTCTCGACGGAAATATCCTCCCCAAGCCGGGCTTGTATTGCTTCCCTGACTCGTAATCATGCGTAATTGCGAGCCGTCCAGAAGCATGATGTATATTTGGGGCGTTCCGTTGCGATTGGATTGAAAAGCGATATGCCGTCCGTCCGGCGACCACGCAGGACTTTCATCGCTTCCGCCGCTGTTTGTGAGCTGTCGAATTTTTCCGCTACCGATCTCGGCAATGTAAATATCGTAGTTGGTGCTTAGATGCGGTTTCCAATGGAATGCCAGCCATTTTCCATCGGGCGACCAAGCAGGGGAGTCCGCGTCGCCTCCCTCTTTCATGATTCTCTGCACATTGGAACCGTCTGAATCACAGATGAAAATCTGGCTGCTGCCTCCTGCGCGGTCGGAGGCAAAAGCGATTTGCCTGCCGGAGGGCGCCCATGTCGGCGATGTGTCGATCGCCGGGTTGTTTGTTATGTTGCGTCGATCGGATCCATCAAGATTGGACACAAAAAGATCCGCATCCCCCCTGGGGGTTCTCAAAGAAAAGACCACTCGCGCTCCATCGGGCGAGATTGCCGGGGTGGATGCGAATGTGTTGAACATGGGAAATGCGACCCGAGAACCGTCCTTGTAGGAATAAATATTTATTTCAGGTTTGCCGGTGCGGAAACTGACAAATGCCAAATGCGAATTCTCCGCTCCCCAGTTGGGAAAAAGATTGTTGGAACCATTGTGCGTGAATGCCTGCTGGTTATATCCGTCATAATCCATCACATAAATTTCTTTGGCGTTTCCTCTCCTGGAAGAATAGGCGATTTTTGTCCGCGCGATACCCATGGAAGTACCGGCGGTCAACCTGTAGACGATCTCATCAGCCCAGCGGTGTGCTACTGCCCGAACCTGGTCCGTATCTCCGCCGATGCGCTGTCCGAAACTCATTACATGCTGCTTCATGTCAAAGATGCGCAGTTCTGCGCGCAAAACTCCACCGTTCAGGTCCAGCGTCCCTGCTGTCAAATAAGTTACTTTGAAAGGCAGGGCGCTCCAGTCCTCATATTTGATATCTTCAGCACGTACGATCGGATATGGCGGATAAAAACTCTTTCCGGCCATCGTGAAAAATCCCGAAAAAGAAAGATCGTCCCACAGAACTTGATTGAATGTCTTGATCGCTTCGGCCAGCTCTCCCGATTTTTCCGCAGAGGCCGGCTGCACATCGGCCGCAGCAAGGATGATTACTTCCCCCGGAATGGGGCGGAGAATAATATCGTCCGAACTATTTGTCCGGATCGTGGGTGGAGACTGCTCCTGCGTGCGCAGAACAGGCAGCGCGCATGAAAGCAGCAACGCAAACAACAAAATTTTTCTGAAAGACATTGCGCTCCTTGAGTCTAACAGGCCTATTGATTGGGTGGATAAATAAATTGAGCAATAAACTGCACCAGTCTTCCATGAAACAATTCATAAGGAGGAGGAGAGAGCTTTGGATTTGTCAAGGACCGTATTGCGCGCTCTGCTGCGGAATCCAACAGTGGGTTGCCGCAGGATTTTTCCAGTCTGATTCCCTTGACTGAACCATCGAGCTCAATGTAGAAACTATAAACAATATCCACTCGCGTTCCTTCCGGTGGCGTCGGCCAGACATCGCTGATTCTCTTTTCGACCGCGCGTGCGTAATAATTATCTCCAACTCCCCCAAATCCAGAACCGATGGAAATACCGACACCCCCTCCAGATCCTCCGCCGAAGCCCCCACTGCGCCCACCGGCCCCGCCAGAGCCCGGTTCAGGTCGGGTTGGAATTACATTGGACTCTGCAGTCGCCTTGGCCGCTTCTTTGATTTCCTTCTCGGTCAGCTTCTGTTTCTTGGCTTGTTTTTCCGGCAATGGAATGGCTTTTGATTTTTCAACCGGCGGTTCCTTTTCAACAAGCGCGGGAGGTTGTGGAGCAATCGAAGGTTTTAGCATTCCGGCCCCACCGGACAGC
>JAHFUH010000564.1 GCA_023265215.1 Acidobacteriota bacterium | reverse complement strand
ACTCGTGCGCGCTCGCGCAAATGCACCTATTGCGGATTAAAAGCAAATCTCTTGTGTGATTGGCTGATGCCGAACGGGAAAATATGCGCTCTTCCTATTTGTCCAAAATGCTCGACGCCATATCCACCGGATAAAGATTTTTGCAAGAAACATATTCGCTGTGACGGAGAACAAAGGTGAAGGCACTTTCGATAATCCAGCCCTGGGCGTCCCTGATTGCCCTGGGCGCCAAGCGAATTGAGACGCGCAGCTGGCGCACTGAATACTGCGGCCCTGTTGCCATCCATGCTTCCAAGCGCTTCCCCGAAGACTGCGGAATCCTGTGTTTCGATGAACCCTTCAGAACAGTTTTGTCCGACTATTTACGAGAAATCCATGGTAGCAGAGTAGCTTATCTACCCACTGGATCAATCCTGGCAACAGTAGACCTTGTGGACTGCCTACCAGTTCAATCGATACATAGCGGGCTGTTCAATGAAAATGAATGGTCCTTTGGTGACTTCAGCGCAGGCCGCTTCGGTTGGATCTTCGAAAACGTGAAACGGCTGCAACGGCCAATCCAGTGCAAAGGGGCTCAGGGGCTGTGGACGGTGCCGGAAGAAATAGAGGAGCGATTAAAATGTTCGCTTTAAATATTAGGGTAGCCTTATGGGACGACTGATGCAGTTCTCTTTGCCGCCCACTAGCCAGGTGCCGCTGGTGTTAAGGCGAGAAGTGCGCGCCGAGAGAGAGACCGCGCGAAAGAAATTAAAAGAGGAACTGAAGCTTAAAAGAAAAGAGGCCAGAAGGTCTTTAGCGGATGAATTACGCGCAGGCCGAAAAAAGCTTCGGACACTGGAATGGAATATTAATAATGCTGAGGCTGTAGCTGAGAGAATGGTAGAGGAGAGAGCCAGAGAGAAACGAAAAGAGTGGTCAGTGCGACTTATTGGAGCTAAAGATAGACTTAGAAAATTAAGATTGGCATACACAAAAGAATCTCTCGTCCAGATGAATATGGCTATGCCTGTCATAAAAGAAGCGTCGTTCGGCAGATTATACCCCGACGCGCCACCACCAACCGTGACACCAACGAAAGAAGGGATAGGAATTCCCGAAGCCCCTGGGATCTACTTCTTGTGGGACGGAGGAATAGTGGAATATGTGGGACAGAGCACCAGACTGAATCGTCGGTTAAGGCTTGGATCGCACCATGTCCTTAGGGAAGACCATTTAATATCCTTTTTATTTTTCGATGCAATAGATCTGACTTGGGCAGAAAACTTCTATATAGGTGCGCTGCGGGCAAGGTTAAATTATGGAGCCTTAGCGACACACAAGGATGCCAATGATAGCCCGTGAATATAAAACCTGCCCAACATGTGGCAGTCACATCATAGACCCGCGCAAACCGAAACGCATTTGCGCCAGGTGTGGCGAGACTATCAGGCGCAACCATAAATGGGGATTCGGTCTGGATGGCAGGTGCGAACATAGGGACTGCGGAAATCCGTCGATGACAGTGGCGACGGTGGAAACGGTGCAACAGGTGGAACTGGCGGAAGTAGGGAAGTGCGGTGACCCAGAGATTGAGGTTGTAAATGCTTAAGCTTGTCGATGTAAAGGAAATTAAAGAATCGCAGCCGGCGGCATTCCACGAGACCGGCGCCCGGCGATATCTGGGGATGAATAGGCTTGCATTCCGGGAGCTCGTCTTTTCCGGAGTGATTCCTTTTACAACTCATTCCAACGGATCCAAGCGTATTTATCTCCGATGTGATCTTGACGCTTACCTTGAAAGCCGTCCACGTATTAGAATGCCCGAGCGCGGGCGTTCAACGCAGCCAGTCATAGAAGGAGCTGCGAAATGAGCGTCAGATACAGAAAGGATCGTAAATGGTGGTTAGTTGATACGATGTGGCCTGATGGCTTGCGGACAAAATCCAAAATGCCAGACCAGGTCACAGCCAAACGCATAAACAAAAAGATTGAAGTTGCCATCGTGGACGAAGAGAGGATCTGGAAAAGGCTCAGAACGGAATTGCGACTCGAGGGGGGCGTCCTGCAGGGGCTCTCTGAATTCGCCGATTTTTATTATGAGTCCTACGTCCAGTCCCATAATCGCGCCGCGAAATCAAAGAAAAGCCGCTTGAACATTCTAAAAGGTTATTTTGCCTCGCTCCCGATCGATTCACTTACACCTCAGCACATTGACAAATTTATTTCAGCCAGGCGAAAAGAAGTTACAAACGGGACCATTAACCGGGACCTCTCAGTTTTGCGCCACATGTACGAATGGGCGATAAAGCGGAGCTACCTGGAAGTGAATCCCGTAAACAAGGTTGAAAGCCTGGAAGAGGTTGAGTGGGTGGGAGAGCGGCCGGACGAATCTATCATTGATGGCATTTTCGCAAAATTGCACGCAACCACGGTACCGGTGTTCACATTTCTGCGTGAAACAGGATGCCGCCGTGGCGAGGCGATTACGCTGAAATGGTCGCAGATTGATTACGCCCGGGCTCAGGTGGTTTTTCATTCCAATACCAAAAACGGGAAAAGCCGTCAGGTTCCATTAACGGAAAGGGCATTGTGGTCAATATCCTCGATGCCCAAACGAAAGGAAACTGTTTTCTATAACCCGGACAATTTAAGAAATTGGACCGGGGATGGAATTGATTACAGATGGGAAAAATCCCGTGAGGCTGTCGGATCCGGATTGAGAGTTCACGATCTGAGACACGCCTACGGGATCAAATTGGCAGAGCAGGGATGTGCTATGCACTTCATTTCCGAAGTGCTTGGGCATCATTCGGTAGATTTCACCCGAAAGCATTATGCTAAGTTTTCGCCGGAATCAGCATCGAGGGCAGTCCTTCGCGTCTTAGAGGGCAGAAGAGCCGCTCAGGTCTGATTTACGGCCCCAGGATGGACCCAGAGGTTTTTGCATGGGAAGCTGGAAAAACTGTAACTCTTTTGGAATCTATGGTACGCCTGGCAGGGTTCGAACCTGCGACCTTCGGTTCCGGAGACCGACGCTCTAGTCCAGCTGAGCTACAGGCGCATGTCGTGAAGATACTCGATTTAGCGCGAAATTCCAACCCATAAAAATCATCGTCTTATATCGCTTGTGCCAGATTTGTGCCATTTTTCCCGCCTTCCAGGACTCGCAAGACTGCCCTGGCTGCTGACTGCGGACTGAATTTGGCGTACTGTTTCCTCGTAAAATCAATCGAATGGTGACCCAGAATCTCACTGATAAAGTGCATCTCGCATCCCGCCTCAGCCAACCTGATAGCGTAGGCATGGCGTAAATCGTGAATCCGCAACCATGGATACCCAGCCTTTTCTCGCGTTGCATTCCATAGCTTCCTACAGTTTTTCCATCGAGTCAGAGATTCAGGGTGATAAAACACGTACTTGGACGCTTTAGGCATTGACTGAATCGCAGCAATCGCCCTTTGCGTTAAGGGAACCTGTCGATCCTTTCCGTTCTTCGTGTTATCCGAAAATACAATTACTGGAGGGGTTGTTGTTAAACTGATCTGAAAATGCTTGACCGACAAGCCTTCTTCCAGGCGGCAGCCAGTCTCCCGTAGAAATATAAACAACGGAACGACTCTCGGATCAAGTTCCTCGAAAACTGCATCAAGGACCTCCTCCGTTGGTCGCTGTCCCACCCACTGGATCTCCCTCAGCTTCTGGATCTCCGGCAGCGGGTTGCTTTCCAGGTAATGCTCACGGACCCCCCAGGAAAGCATGTGACCCAAAACAATCAGGTCCCGATTTATTGTTCGATTATTGAGATTCTTTCGTTTTCTCCAATTTACAAACTGAGTGATGTTCTGCGATTGAATTGAATCTATTGGAATTCGGCCCAGTTTCTGTCCAAGAATTCGGATCCGGCTTGCTTTGCCCTTGTAGGCGCGGTTATAGGACTTAACATATTCCTCCAGATA
>JAHFUH010000106.1 GCA_023265215.1 Acidobacteriota bacterium | reverse complement strand
CGCTCCCGAAAAACCTGCGCCCACGGTCATTCGGATCAAAATAGGGAATTTGGCCTGCCCCCCGAACATGTAAGTAATTTTTGCCGCGTGGTTCATCATCTGGTCCAGCGCCACAAAACCAAAGGTTGCCATGCGCAGATTGGCCACAGTCCGGAACCCCGAGCCGGCCAACCCTATCGAGGCGCCCACAAAACTATTTTCTGCTATGGGGGTAACGCGTATTCTTTCGGTGCCGAATTCCTTTTCAAGCTCCGCCGCAAGGTCTGTGGACATGTGAACGGTCCGGGGGTTTCTGCGGAACTCTTCCTGGATGGCTTCTGCCGCCGCTTTTTCGTAAGTAATAGTTCTCATTGATAGCTCCTATGCGGAATAGACGTCTTCCAGGGCATCCTGGGGTTGCGGGAACGGGCTTTCGATCGCAAACGTGTGCGATTCCTCGACCATAGCCAGTATCCGGGTATTTATTGCTTTGACCTTTGCGGGAGACAAGACCTTTTGACCGAGCAGCTTCGATTCGAAACCGGCGACAGGGCATTTCTTCTTCCAGAATTCAAGCTCTTCCTTCGGGCGCAAATCCTCCAGAGCGTGCGACAGAAAATGTTTATGCCAGCGATATGTATGACATTCCAGGAAATAAGGGCCATCCCCGTTTCTGAGCTGAGCCACCGCCTCCTGGGCTGCGGCGTAAACAGTCTCGACATCATTTCCATAAATCGATTTGCTGGTAATGTGATACGCCTTGGACATGCGGGTGATCTGTTTTGCCGCCAGGGAATATTCCGCGGAAGTGTTGACGCCCCACTGGTTGTTTTCGCAAACGAAGAGCAAGGGAAGTTTCCAGATCGCCGCCAGGTTGAGGGTTTCGTGAAATTCCCCTTCCTGGCATGCGCCGTCTCCAAAAAACACGGCGGCGATATTCTTCTTCTTTTCGAGTTTGGCGGCCAGAGCTGCGCCCGTGGCGATCGGCAATCCGGCGCCGACAATCCCATCAGCTCCGAGCATTCCGATGCTGAAATCGGCAATATGCATGGATCCGCCCTTCCCTTTGCAGCAGCCGGTCTTCCTTCCGTAGATTTCAGCCATCATTCGTTTCATGTCTGCGCCTTTGGCAATACAGTGCCCATGGCCGCGATGATGGCTGACAATCCGGTCTTCTCTCTTAAGATGAGCGCACACTCCGGCGGCAATAGCTTCTTCGCCGATATAGGAATGAACAAAACCGGAAATATTGCCGGCATAAACCTCATCCACTACCCGCTCCTCAAAGCGCCGGATGGCGAGCATGGTGGTGTATAGATCAATCAATTTTTTCTTTCCCAGACTCAATGGAAGCCTCCTTCTGAGACGCGGTGAATGGAGCGCAGGCACCCCACCCAATTGCTGTACAGCCTTTGAAGAGGTTACCAGGTCCGAAGGACCGGTAGTTAATAGGCCCGGCCGTCAGGCCGGGATAGGATTGAGCGTACAATGAGCGCCGAAGGTGCGACACTTCATCTGTTGTGCCGGCCCTTTGGGCCTCCT
Organism: Acidobacteriota bacterium; assembly: GCA_023265215.1. GTDB lineage: Bacteria > Acidobacteriota > UBA6911 > UBA6911 > UBA6911 > UBA6911. Next base: position 10,559 of record JAHFUH010000106.1, on the reverse strand, counting down.
ATGTCCACCACTCCCACCCCGAGCTAACGCTCGGGGCTATTCACTGCCGGCCCTTTGGGCCTCAATTATAAAAAATTAAAATATTTGAAATTTAGAATATCGAACAATGAATTTCGAACCGCAGAAGTGAATTCAGCACAACCGGCACTTCGAAATTCAATATTTCTTGTTCGATATTCTGCGGTTCAAAAACACTATCGATCAAATTGTTGCCTTCTGAATGCCGCCCGACTATTCTCGCTTTTGTTTAACCATTTTGATAAACATTTTTTAAGGCAGCCATCTGCGCGACATTAGGCGTTTCGCCGGCGATTGGCTGCCTTATCGTTGATTTATGCCGGCGAGACGCCGGCATTCCCAGGGCGCCCGCATATGCCGGAACTCGATTTTACCCGATTTTGTTTGCGGCTGTTTTGAGATTCTTTAAGCCCTCGCGCCGGCCCTGCTCGAATTTAACTCGAGCCGCAGGAGCATCCTCCTCCGGAAGTGCATTCAGGGTTTCGTCAAATATTTCCTTCAACTCCTCCTTGAATTCGGGATGACTGAAAATATACAGGTTGTTTCTGCAGATGCCCGCCAGGACTTTTTCTCCAACCTCTTCCGGTGTCATGCCAAATTTATGCACCTCCGGCAGTTTATCCATAAAAATCTGGTTCTTTGCGCTGATCTCCGGAGAGGCAAGATTTCGCGGGCGGATCTTTTCGCTTTCGTAAATTGAGCTGTTGATCAGCCCGGGGCAGAAGACCGAAACACCTATGTTGTATTGGAACAGACTCAGCCTTAGAGCCTCGCTGAGGCCGCGAACTGCGAATTTTGAAGCCGTGTAGATGCCCGCTATCGGGGATGGAAGGTACGCGGCCATAGATGCCGTGTTTACGATGTGGCCTCCCTCGCCGTGCCTTCTGATGCGCGGCACAAAGGTAACGATCCCGTTCACCACGCCTCCAAAATTCACGCCCATTATCCAATCCAAGTCGTTGTAGGTGCATTCCTCTATGGGCACGAAGAGATTGACGCCTGCGTTGTTACACAGAATATGCACTTTGCCGAAAACCTGTTCGGCTTTATCAGCGGCCTTTGCGAAGGCTTCGCGGTCCGTCACATCCAGTTGCACCGCTTCAATATTGGGATTGGAGCCAAAATAGGACATGGCGCGGTTGAGATTATCCTGCCGGACATCGGCAATAACCACTTTCATTCCGGCTTTTAGAAAAACCTGGGCCATGCCGAATCCGGCGCCGCTGGCTCCTCCGGTTATAAACGCGACCTTCCCTTCCACATTCTTCATAGGAATCTCCCGGCGATGAACTCTTGCGGAGTCATTGTAACACCAGGAGTGTTGCATTTTTTTCATTAAAACCTTATGTTCTTCCTGTCCATAAAAAATAAGGAGGGCTGTGCTCATCTACAGGAAGTCTCCCCTGATGGGTATCGGGATAGCAATACTGGCCGTAGTCGCGGTTCTGGCTATGCGTAGTCTTGGAATGCCTCTTTTAGGCTCTGAGTCCCCTTTCCTGTTTTTCTTTTCCGCGCTGGCACTTGCTTCCTGGTATGGCGGATTCGTGCCGGGAATCATCGCCACCCTGTTGGGATCCATCAGCGTCGCTTTTCTGTTTCTCCGTCCAGTGAGCGCAACAGGAAGAATCGAGTATGCGCACCTCCTGCATCATTTTGTGTTTATAGCAACGGGCATATTGGTAAGCTGGCTGATGAAAAGGTTTCACAGCTCGCTCGAACGCTCCAATCGGGCCGAGGCAATCTTGGAAGATCGCGTTCAGGAGCGAACGCTTGAACTTGGCATTGCCAACCGCAAACTGCAATCCGAAAGGAATAAGTTTCTGGGAATTCTCGATTTAATGCCGGAATCCGTGAATATCGTCAATCCTCAGTACGAAGTCGAATATATAAATCCCGCAATGGAAAGGGAATTCGGAAAACCGGAAGGCCTGAAATGCTATCAATACTTGCGCGGCAGGGACGCAATTATCTGCTCCTGGTGCAGAAACCCCGAAATTTTCAACGGAAATACTTTTTGCAATGAATACACCTCCCTGAAAAACAACATGGTTTACGACTGCTTTGAAGCTCCGATCACCAATCAAAACGGGGTTCTCTGCAAACTCAAAATCATGCACAATATCACCAACCACAAACAGACCGAAGAAGAGCTGTCGCGCAAGAACCACCAGTTGGAGGAAATGGGCACAGAGCTTCAGCGGTTGTCGAGCGACATTTTGACGGCCCAGGAAAACGAACGCATCCGGATCGCAAAAGAACTCCACGACGACCTCGGCCAGGCACTTACCCTTATAAAGCTGAAAATCGGCCTCGCACGTCGATCAGGCGATTGAAAACATGCGGCGCCTTTCACGCGATCTATGCCCGGCCACAATTGAATCTCTTGGGATAACGATCGCGTTGCGAAGGCTTGCGGAGGATTTTGACAAAGCCGGCGGGATCAGGATCTCCGCCGATATTGATTCCATCGATTCCCTGTCGCTCCAATCCGGCGTTTTGCTTTACAGGATCTTTCAGGAGGGCTTGAACAACATCGCCAAGCATTCCGGGGCAAAGTCGGCCGGCATCTCGCTCAAAAAAAATAACGGCAAATTGTCGATTGAGATAAAGGACGACGGCAAGGGCATGGAATACGACGAACAGAAATCAATAAAGCCTGCGGTCTCGAAAGGCATTGGCCTAACATTTATGAGGGAGCGCGTTCGGACTCTTGGCGGCTCTCTCGAAATTCAGAGCAGGGAATCCGAAGGAACAAAGTTGTTTTTCACAATTCCAGCCTGAGATGGGAGATTTATAGAATGACGAGTTGCCGAATAGTACTGGCTGATGATCACGCCCTTTTCCGTGAAGGGCTGAAGATGGTTCTCGCGCAAAGACCCGAATGCACAATCGCAGGCGAAGCAAGCGACGGGTTTGAACTGCTCACCCTTCTGAAACACGGCGCCCCACCCGATTTGGTTATTCTCGATATTTCCATGCCGCGGCTTCGAGGCATTGAGGCGATCCGGGAAATACGAGACATCAATGCAAACATTAAAATCCTGATCCTGACAATGCACAGGGACGAGCACCTGCTCTGCGAGGCATTTGTCGCGGGCGCAGACGGGTATCTGCTGAAGGAAAACGTGACCAAAGAACTGTTCGGCGCCATGGATGCCGTCCTTAGAGGCGATTCCCACATATCCTCCCTTATGGATCAGCAGCTGAAGGATTCATGGGTAAAGCTGTTCCGTGAACAGAGAGTCATGATGCCCGGCGACAAGCTTTCGGTCCGCGAAAAGGAAGTGCTGAAGCTGGTCGCCGAGGGCGCATCCAACAAGCAAATCGCAGACAGCCTCTTCATCAGTGTCCGCACCGTCGACCATCACCGCGCGAAAATAATGGAAAAGCTGAACCTGAAAAGTGCCGCCGAACTGATTCGCTACGCCATCACAAAGGGTTTTGTGGAGTGAATCTGCCGCTGCCGGATAGGAGCTTTCACCTACGGCGCAATAGGCAACCATACCAATTGCTTTCCGTCTCCTGATCGCAGAGTATAGGCTGGTTCCTTAAAGAAAAGATTATCAATGCCTGAACCATATAAATTGATCATTACAGACGATCAGCCGACCATACGCCAGGGTTTGCGATCGATTCTTGAGAGTGAAGAGGAATTTACCATTTTAGGGGAAGCCGGCAATGGGCTTGAACTCATGGATCTGCTCAACCAGGGAGTTGTGCCGGACGCATTAATCCTCGATCTCTCAATGCCGCAAATGTCCGGACTGGAGGTTCTTGAACAGATCAGGCAAATGCATTTTTCCTTTGAAGTTCTAGTCCTGACCATGCATAAAGAACGGGATTGGCTCTGCAGGGCATTCAATCTTGGCGCCGGTGGTTTTATGCTCAAGGATGGGATGGCTAGGGAGCTTCCGGCTGCGCTGCACACTCTTCTGGAAAGGGAAATCTACATATCCCCTGTCATGGCAAACGAGCTTCCGGAATCCTGTCTCGTAAAATCAATGCTTGGTCAGAGGCGTACTTCCTCCACCACCCTGATTCACTGTAGCAAATAGGATAGATTCATCTATTTTCCAGTCCTCGCGTTGGCGGCCTACGGATTCCATAGTTTTGCCGCCGTCCTCCTCTGTCTGATGGAAAATGACCAGCTGGAACAACCGTCCCGAACCATCAAACCAGGCCTCGATAGCTTTGTTTATGCTGCACGGCCAGGTCCGATTAATATTGCCGCCGGGCCAACCGTAAGGCTTATCCCATGCGGTTTGATTCCATGTCAAATGCACGGACTGACTACTTATAGCTCGTTCGTCTGCCACGCCCAATCGCTTTTCAACTTCTTTGATTAAGGGATAAGGCGGCTTTAAAATTTTGTAGGCTCCACGTTCGGCAATCGCAGATTCGCTGTTTGAATATGATTTTATGAAGGTATTAACAAACAGCCGGATCTGCCGACATCTTTCGGCCTGGGAGGAATTCTTTTGCATGTAGATATTCGTCACAGCGCCGATCCTGGCAGTCGCCGCCTCAGATTGCCGAACCTTGAGCCCTAAACATATCGAATAGGTCAAGGCTATCATGGCACAGCCGATAGCACCCGCCTTTATAAGCAACTTTCCGGGTGAGAGAATCAACAAGCGTCGCCGGGTGGTGATCATCAGTTGTCCTTTGCCCTTTATAAACCTTCTCCCGAGGAGCAGCATGATCTTCCCTCAAACCAGCCTATAAATTTCCAGCTTGTCTATCGTGCAACCTGGAGGAGTCGTCCTCCATAAAGGCGAATCCGCATGGAAATGTCTGATTCCATGGAGCGTGTGAGCCCCAGGAATCGATGGTAGCAGTTCCAGCATCGATATGGAGATATGTAGAAAATGCTAAGCAGTTGCTCGAATCCGCGATGGTCAGAAGTGTGGATTGCATCCGACTGATGACATTTCGGGCATTTCATATTGAGACTCCTCGCTTGATAAATATACGAGGGATCTGATCGGCGGGGCACCGGTTCTGTATCAATGCAAGAAGCAGGCCAGAAATGATTTTGTATTACTAAATAGAAACATTCCAGCAGTTACAGGAATTATGCGCCCGGAACAGCAGGCAATAATCCGAGCTAAAATGTAAAATAAGGCGACAAGTTCAATCTTCGGAAGAGGGCAACAGGCATCCTAAGTTGCGCTCATATCAGCAATTAGCACCAATCCTGCCTTATGTAAACAATCGCATCAGGCATCGGGATTTCAACACAGGTCACCGTTGCTACGGTCGTCAGAAGAAATTGAAGTCGATGCTGGCAGCGCCGGCAGTAAACAGCATCGAGCGTCAGTTCGGGGTGAACGATATCCCAGAGTTGAGGCCCAAAGGGCCGGCACCAGCAAGCGTTCAAAGTGTCGCACCTTCGGTGCTCACAAATTAGTTTGCTCGTTTTCCCGGCCTGACGGCCGGGCCTATTTACTACCGGCGCTTCGCGCCTGGCTAGACCCGGCCGAAATGGCCAATCTCCAGGGCGCTTCGCGCCTGGCTTATGGACATTGAGAACCTTACCTGGATAAATCGCAATTCTGAGATATTCCAGGTCCGAAGGACCGGCAGTGAATAGGCCCGGCCGTCAGGCCGGGAAAGAATTGAAGCAATCATGAGCACCGAAGGTGCGGCACTCAATCAAAAATATACCTTGGATCGTAATCTATTCCATGCTGCTTGAGAAATTCGATAAATTCCTCCATAAAATTTTTCCGTTTATGATGCTCCTCTTGATTGCGGATGTATTCAATTACATCCTTTTCGGAACATCTGTCGACGCTGAAGGCACCATATCCTTCTTGCCATGCAAACCATTTCCGATTCGGTATTGACTGACGAATAAATCGCGTTGAGTTAGCCTTGAAGGCATTTACCAGTTCGGCTATCGAAATAGTCGACGGCATGGAAACATAGGAGTTGATATGGTCGCGCTGGCTATTGGCTTCAATTAACCGGGCTTTTTTTGCCTGCGCAATGGCACCAAGATACGCATAAAGACGCGGGCTCCACTCCGGATCAATAAGACATCGCCGGCCCTTTGTGCTCCAAATCAGATGTAAATTCACACATATATATTTGCCTGCCATGCTTATCTAATGACGCAATGGGCAAAATGGCCAAAATAAATGGCAGGTGTCGCACCTTCGGTGCTCACAAATCCGCTTGCTCGTTTTCCCGGCCTGACGGCCGGGCCTATTTACTACCGGCGCTTCGCGCCTGGCTAGACCCGGCCGAAATGGCCAATCTCCAGGGCGCTTCGCGCCTGGCTTATGGACATTGAGAACCTTACCTGGATAAATCGCAATTCTGAGAGATTCCAGGTCCGAAGGACCGGAAGTGAATAGGCCCGGCCGTCAGGCCGGGAAAGAATTGAAGCAATCATGAGCACCGAAGGTGCGGCACTTCGGATGCCTGCGATGCCGGCATTTCGAGTTTCACGACAAGCCACTGTTTAGCGTCGTGGAGCAACGCAGCCGCCGGATATAGGAAGAAACACCGGAGGCTCCCATCGATTACTGGAGCACCTTGAGAAGCTCGAACATTACATTGCCTCCCTGCTTCTCGAGATCAAATCCCGTCCCCTGTTTCACGATTCGTGAAATCCGGTTCGACTGGGCAGGATCAAGCTTCCCGCCATAAAAAGCCCAATGGCAAAGATAAGCTTCGACTGCGTCCTCGATATTGCCGGCCTTGTAGGCTCTTTCCCCTTCGGCATAAAACCGGTCCGTATAGGATCGGATCAATCGCGGCAGCATCTTATCAAGATTCTCCCGGACGGAGATCAACCCTTCCTCCAGAGCCTGAGTTTTGTCCGGTATGCGCAGGGACTGGTTCTGAAGCTGTTTTTGATCCCTTTCCTTGATGCCCGAGATTTCAACTCCCTCATCCGTATGTTTGTAGGAAATGGAATCGTGATCGATCTCCTGCTTGCTCCCGAAATCGCGAAGAATGATATCGATCTCCATATCTGTGTTCTGTTTGTATTCAATTCTCTGGTAAGGGTATTCAACGACTTTGTCCTTCGTCAGAAACTGGGGGATTCTGGTCAGTTTCTCTTTCTCATCCACCAGAGTCTGAGTCGTATAGCCTTCAGGCGTGGGTTTGTCTTTTTTGCGGTTTGGATTGTTCAAGGCTTTGCTTATTTCATCCATTCGCCTGGCCTGCTCCTCCCATTTAGGATTCGGCTCCTGTAAGGATCCATCGATGTAGGCGGACTTCATTTCCTTGGACCGGTCGTTGGATTCTCTCTTCCAATCGCATTTTGTAATGTTCACCGTCATCAGCGCAGCATAGGATTTTCCATCGGGCCGCAGCGACTGCAGCAAAATATCGTCGTGAGGATCCTTTTCATAATCTTCTTTTGTCCGAAGGCGAAGATCCTTCAACGCCTGCCGGTCAATGATGCCGGTGGCACGAGCCTGAACCTTCTGAGTAAATTCCGCAGTCGCCCCGGAACCGACATTTTCGACCGAAAGCATCAGCTGTGCGATTCTTTTCCGGTTGAATTTCCCCATTGCATCTTTCAGATCTTCAACAGGTATTAAATCCGGTGCCAGTCTGCGGACATCATATTTCATAACCATTGCGGTTGCGATTTTGGACAAATCCGATATGTCCGCGAGCGACTGTGCCCGCTGCGTGGAATTGGCGGTGAAATTTTTTGTGGCGTCCTCCAAAAGGCTCCGCGCTTCCGTATTGGCAGGATCCAGTTCCATGACCTTTCGCAGCCGTAGATATGCTTCGAGGGATCTAGGGTAATCCGATTCGCCGCCCTTGATCAGCTCGGGCACTTGGGATAGCAACGAAGCCGTCCAGGTTTTATTTATCTGCTTTTCTATCTGATCGAATTCCTGTTTTGCTTCCGGGTAGGTTGCGCTCGCAGTCTTGATTGATTCCATCGCTTCTTCGTAGAGCCCGGCCTTGACCTGCTCATCAACTTTAGAGGATAGCAAATAAGCCTTACGCCCTCGGTCGAGGATGGCAAGGCCTGATTTGGCCGATTCGTTGTTTGGCACAATTCCGATGATGGTTTTGAATCGGCTTTCCGCATCATCCCATTGCTTATTCGCGATAAAACCGTTCCCTTCCAAAGCCAGCTTCTGCACATATAAGACGCGGACGCGCTCCGTATCGGCTTTGATGCTGGGGAGGAATTCCTCAAATTTGGCAAGCTCGGCCAGCTTGCTCAAAGCTGCCTGCGGATTCCCGCTTTCCGCAAGACTCAGGGTCGCCTGGTACTCCTGCTTGAGTTTGGCAAGCGACGCATCAAATGTCGTTTGAAGTTGAGCGGCAACGGCGGGATCATATTTTTTTGCAGCGTCCAGTCTTTTCCGACAGTCGGAAAGATCAGAGCGGGAACAGGAGGCTTGCCCGGCGGCCACTTCCTGTTCCGCGAGCTTTTTGTTCACGGAATTCAGCAGTTCCGTATATTTCTTATCGGGATTCTTTTTCTTGTCGGCCGCCCTCTGGACAATCACACGCAGGGCATCGCGGGCACTCTCGAGTTTATTGGCCTGTGAATCCGCCTGGGCTTTTTTAAACAGGTCCTTGTCCGAGAGCTGAGATTGGGACAAGCCTATCGCCACGAGCATAAAAATTGCCAGTCCTGCTGTTACCGGAATTGCGCGTCTTCTCGAATTAAACATAATCAGTTCACCGGAATTATTGTGTTTCTAATCAGTTCATTAACAAGCAGCCATTAATAGCACAAGATTATTTAATTGTCTGTTTCGCAAATATTGCGCCAAGGTAGACGCGGCGTCTCGCCGCGTGTCCTCTACCTTCTATACAGCAAGTCGAACGCGGCGAGACGCCGCGTCTACCTTAGGGCATGCCCTTAATATCCGGGGCTATCCCTTTGTTCCATGAATCATTTGGTTGCTTCCACGTACAAATTTTTAATTTTCGGAGAAATAGAATTCCACTGCGGCGAATATACGGCATCGCCCTTTGCAGACAGTTGAAACATTTGAATAGCGGCAGTCCTGGAACTGTCATCTTTTGATCCGGAAATGAAATATTTGCCGGCCAAAGCCGCACCCGCATAGAAGCGGGCGCAAGAAGTGGCAGCGGCCGAATGCGGCCGGGCGAGGAAATCCAACAATGCTTTGTGCGCCTGATCGTAGTTCCCACCATTAAAAGCATTGACGGCTGCTTCAAGCTCGCCGTCATCCTTTTTGAGCGCATCTGTTATTTGCTGCCGCAGATCTTTCATCCCTCGATCCGCCGGGCGCAAGGGCTCCGCCTGGCTCAAACTCCGGGTCGCAGCTTTGAAATCGCCCGCGGCATAAAGCTTGTTTGCCCTCGCCATCAGATCCGCAAACCGGGCATCCTTCCCCATTTTCTCGGTTCGTTCGATTTCCTGGGAAGCTTTATGGATGAGTTCACTTACATCCTTGTAGCCCGAATGAGTCGCTTGAATGCGCTTGAGAACGACAAGAGCTTCCTTGTATTCACCGCTCTTCATCAAACCAACAGCCTGCTCGTACTCAGACTTTGCCGCATCCGCCGGTTCGGGCTGCGGGGCAGAAGCTTTAACTTCCGCCGGTAAGGTCGTTTCTTGGGGAGACTCCGGCTGGGTGCAACTTGCCTGCGACTTCAGGTTGTTGAGGTCAGGGTAACGGTTCTTCAGCTGGCTGCTGGCGTCTATTGCCGCCTGGACATCATGTAAATAACCGCAAGCCTCGGCGAGTTTTTTCCGTTGAATAGCGAGACGGGCGTTTTGCATTCTCCGGTTGTTCTCGGTGATGTCATCGATCAGTTTAAGAATGACCTTGGCCCGTTCTCCCACGGAACCCTGGGAGTCCCTGATCTGCTCGGCTTTTTGCTTTGCCAACGGAAAATTGCTGTCGTTCAGAGCGCCCTCTGCATCTTTTAAAAGCTGCTGCTCAGCGGCGGCCGGTCTCTGAAAAGCATAAACTTGGAAACCAAGGGCCAGTGCGCAAACAAGGCCAATCAGCACTCTGCCGATTTTCATCCTTATCCCCCCAACTCTATTTACGATTTACGATTGACGATTGAAACCATACTTATGAGTCCAATCGCACATCGTCATTTTTTGTTTAGGTCCTGGAGCAGTTTTTTTGTTTGCCCGGAATCCCCGAAGTCAACACGAACCACTCCGGATGAATTGGAATCGAGCTTCACCTTTTCTGTTCGGCTCTGCGTCCCGTTTACAAATTCGACAATATAGTTCCCGGCCGGCAATTCCTTCTGAAACGGCGTATCCTCAGTAAACAAGATTTCATTTTTTTCGGATTTTATGGTCGCCTTCGCATATGGGTAGGCGTCAATTTGAAGAACCAGCGGCTTGGATTTGAAAAAAGTTGGCCAAAGCAGGCCACCCGCAACACCCAATGCAACCACAAGTACAATTGCCATCAGGATATATTTATTCCGCGACGATTTTGTGGTCTGAAGATTCGCCCCACCGCTTTCGGGAACTACTGATTCCGGCTGCACTCGCAGCTGAGATGATTGCCCCCCGGGGCGAGACGGTTGAATCCGTGGTTGCGAAGGCACTT
>JAHFUH010000563.1 GCA_023265215.1 Acidobacteriota bacterium | reverse complement strand
ATATGTCGGAAACCGGAATTCCGTTCCACTCAAGAGCGATGTCGGTCAGCAGGGGATTGCGGATGCGTTCATGAAAGCGGATCGCTGCGGCCTCCGCATCGCCTTCAAGTGTGACATATTCCACTGCGCCTCGACCTTCTTCTGCAATTTTATCCAGCAGGAAACGATTGGGTGAAGACCCGATGCCGAAGGCGAATACGCGCGCGTTCGGATGCCTTTGCACTTCAGAGATGATCGCCATATCGTTTCCAACCAGGCCGTCGGTCATGAAACATACTATGCGCACATGACCCTGATCGTCCGATGGAACCAGAGCAGCGCGAATGGCGCGCATCATTTCCGTGCCTCCGCTGCCATAGCTTCCGTTCAGCATTTGTTTTGCAAGTTCCATATTTGCACGAGTGGCCGGCACGGGTTGCGGAAAGAGAATGCGAGTGTCTCCCGAGAATGTAATCAGGTTGAACGTGTCATGAGGGTAAAGCCCCTCGATCGCCATTGTCATTGTCTCTTTAGCTTTCCGGATAGGGAATCCCTGCATAGACCCGGAAGTGTCGAGCACAAAAACCAGTTCTTTGGGTACGACCTGATCCGGGTTGACGCGTCGCGGTGGCTGGAGAATAAGCATAAAAAAGCCATCGCCTGCAGTTCGGTGGGCGATAAGGCCATCCTGCAGTTGCAGTCCGGCAACATCGTAGGACAGAACAAAATCTTTATTCGGGATTGTCGCGCGATCTGCCAGTTGCACCAGGGCGCTGTGCTCATTCCGCCGGAGCACCGCCATTTCATGCTGTGTGGATCGCAAATTAGTAAGGGGGATAGCAGAATCAATTCTGACTTCAATCGATATATCATGCCCGGAGCGCGTTCCCGGAGGTGTTACCAGAGGAGTGATGCGAGATGCGTCCAGCACTTTCGTTGTGTCCGGCGCCCAGCCGCCGCCTGTTTTTCCTATAGGCCGGCCCGGGATATAGCGTGGCCCGACTACCATTGGAAATACAAAATTATATCCGCTGTTCAAATACTTGAGTGTTTCGGTATAACGGATGACGATATCGACGTTCTGGCCGGGAAGGATGTTTGCCAGTTGCTGAGTGAAAATATTCGGGCGTTCCTGGTCGAGCAGCGCCGCCAATTGCCCGCGTGCGCGTGCCTGCTCGTAGATGGCTTTGGCCTCATCGCTTCGTTTTATAACGCCTCGAATGATTCTTCCCCCTACGTGAATGGTCATGTCATCGACGGCTGCATTATGAGGAAGTGGAAATGTGTAAACTGCCTCGATCGGAAACCCGAATGGATTATGGAATTCCTGGCGCATTGTCACGCGCGAGAGAAAGCCGCTTATTTCGGCTTTGACATCCGTATGGACGAGAGGACAGGGACCCAGTGATGTTCCCTCTTTATTCAAAGCAGCCAAATAGCCGGGCGTTTCGCCAAGGAAGGATCTGTCATCCGCCAAAGGTTTCCTGACCGCAATGGCTAAGAAATAAAGAGCCGTTAAAGACAACAGAAGATAATAATAGACAGACTTCCGCCGCATAGGAATCTCCTCTGTTCTTTGTTTGGTGCATTTACTTCGAAGGTGTCTATTTAGACTCTCAATGCGGAAATTAGTTCCATGGCTCAGCAGATTTTCGGATTTTCAAATCCGGATGTGGAATTTACAGCCGCGGTCCGTAGTGCGGCAGGTCCTTGCCCAGTTCGTAAGCTCCGAGATCGGGCGCTTTCCCTGTATATCCGTCGTTAATGTTGGGTAGGATTGTGCCTGCGTCGACGGCGGCGGATCCCTCACGAATCCGGAGATCGACCTCGTTCGGAGAAATCAACCGGGTCGGATCATTCAGATTTGGTGCGGATGCATTCCGGAAAATTGAATAGCCTACTTCGCGGCTGTGTTGATCCTGTTTCGTAGCTTCGGAATATTGCTGAAGCGATTTGAATCGCCGTTCTACCCTGGGGTTGGTAAAATCCGCTGCTTTATTTAAGGAAGGAGAATTCCATTGAAAGGAGAATTCGGAATTCCTGTTCGGCATAAAGCCGTTGTAGTCGGACGAACTGTAATTGGTGTATGTGTCGATTGCAAACACCATAGGCCGTGCTTCCTGGCCCAGTATCAGGTTGTTGCGAAAATGCATGTTCGAAGCCGGGCCCAGCTGTGCGATTTCTCCAATATAGGTGTTTTGATAAATAAGCACGCCTGAAGGATCGCCCTGAATTTTCAGCGGTCCGTAAACACCGTTGTATACCACGTTGCGGATAAAATACGCCGGCCCGCCGAAAATTGGCTGCGGGCTCATTCCGCCGGTGGCGACATTGAAACAACGATTGCGGAATATCCGGATATTATGCATTGCGCCGTCGGCTTCAAAGCAATTGTCATGCATATTGCTGATTTCATTATTATAAACATCAATGGACACCGGCATGCGGTCCCGTGGAGTATTGGGATATTTGTCCGGCATTCCATAGGTCGCATGATCGATTCCGTCATAGAATCCGCTGACATAGTTGTAGGCAATCACGTGCCCGGAGCCATACACCTTGATGCCGTAATAAGATTTCATCCGGCGCAGCTCCTCGAATCCCGGCAGGTCTTTCCAGGGCGCGGTCGGCATCCAGCCGAAAAGCTTCCCGGGATCGAATCGCCCGATTAGAACATTGTCTGTAATATAGAAGTTTTTCGATCCGGAATAATCCGTATGAATGCCGATGCCAACATTTTCAAAATGCGAACGCTTGACAGTAAGGCCCTTTGATCCGGCGATATTTTTCTGGCCGGCTTCGATTGCTATATCGGTATTGCGAAAGGTGATTCCTTCAAAATACAGATAGTCGGCTCCCATGATATTGAACAGGGTGTGGTTGCCGTCACCGTCGAAAATCACTGCTCCATCTCCGGCTGCCTTGATCGCAATCGGCTTGGCGGCAGTTCCGCTCTTGGTCAGGTAATAGGTTCCGTCCCAGGTGGTTCCGCAGCAGGTTTTATAATTGGAAAATATTTCGTGGCTATAATCGGTTCGATCATCTTTGTATATTCCGGCGTGCATTAGAATCGTATCTCCGGGCCGGACACGCGGCGGCGACGCATTGTTCCAATCGCCTCCGATCGCAGCTGTATAGTAAGCGGCGAGCAAACCTAAGAATGATGGCTCCTGTTTGGGGCCTTCGTGTCCGGCGGGATAGACATGAAATACGCGACCGCCGGAATAGGGCTGTGGTTCCCGCCGTGTACGAACGATGACCGTTTCCTGATTTTTTCCAGAAACGCCATCGGGGTCCGAAATATCAAAGCGGCATTCATATTCGGTGTCAGGATCGAGATCAAAAATGCTTCCGGCAAACATATTGGGAGCCTTGTAATCGAGGGAATCCAAAACAATGCTTCGTTCGCCGTTGATTCGAAGAAGAGGCAGCCCACGGCGCCAATTTATATCTCCTTTTTTGCGATAGGATGTTTTGACAGATGCGTCGCGATTGGCGTCTCCATCCACATACCACTCGAAACCAAGGGAAATGAGTGTGGGCGGTTCGACAACCAATTTGCCGGGCGCAATTTCGTTGCGCTGTTGGGCGGAGATCGCAGTCTTCGCTGGATATAACAAGATCATGGCGGCCGACAAGAGCAGGGTAGGGCCAATTCGTCTCACAACTCTCTCCTTCCAATTAGAAACGCATTCCTGCGGGACGTCTAACTCCAGGGCTTTTCCGCCGCAATGTTTTCTCCGGCGATGCGGCCAAAGGCTATCATCTCGGACAAATTGCCACCGCCTGTCGGATAAAGAAACCCGTAGACGGAACCGAGTTCGCCTACGGCATATAATCGAGGAATCACTTTCCCGTTCGAATCCACTACTTGGGATTTTGCATTCTTCCTGGGTCCCCCCTGAGTGTTCGGGCCGCCGGGATACATCTTGAGAGCATAATATGGTGCCTTCCGGATCGGTGTTAACGATCC
>JAHFUH010000562.1 GCA_023265215.1 Acidobacteriota bacterium | reverse complement strand
ATTGTGGATAGCGGGAGGACGAGAAGAGGGTTACCGCGGCTATACCTTGAAAAGCGGAATCAAACCGGGAGACTGGCGAGTTGAAGTGGAGACAGATAGAGGACAAACGCTTGGGCGAATCGACTTCACCGTATTGCCCAGCCCAACGCCGCATCCGCCGCTACAAAGAAAAGTGTTAAAATGAACAGAAGATAAGAAGCCGGAAGCCAGGAGCCAGAAGTTAGGAGTAAATTCTGTGCCAATCCGTTTGTTGATCTTCCGGCTTCCGGCTTCCGGCTTCTGGCTTCTGGCTTCTTTTTAAATTATGAACTATTACAATTACTTTACCGAGATTGAAGAACATTTCGTCAGAAAGCGAGGCAAACACCTCCTTGTGTCTCCAGTGGATTGGAACTTGATTGCCATATGGCGCGACGCGGGAATTCCGCTACAGGTAGCGCTACGCGGCATCGACATTGCCATGGATGGCTTTTTCGCCCGCCAGCATCGCAGTCCTTCCAAAGTGAACACTCTCTGTTATTGCCACGATTCTGTCATGGAAGAGTTCACCAGACACCAGGAATCCAGGGTTGGGGAATCCCCGGGCGAAGAGTCTCCAAAAACCGAGGGCGACGAATCGGGGCGATCGGAGATTTTAAATTCCATATTCCAAAGAATTAATGAAATAAAAACGCTTTCAGCGAAACAATACTTCTGCGAAAACGCCGGCGGCATTCATCGAGCTCTGGCCAGACTGGAAGAAATCATGCAGAACCTGGAAACAGGCACGCGGATTGATTCTGAAGCCCTCGAACGGGATCTCGGGATTGTGGATGAAGTTCTCATGGAACAATTGCGGCTGGCGACATCGGCCGAACAGACGGCTGAGTGGGAAAAGGAAGCCAAATCAGAGCTGAAGATCTACAAGAAGAGACTGCCCAAGGAAACTTTTGGCCGGATTCACCGCAATTTCATAAACAGCAGAATTCGCCGGCATTTCCAGATCGGTGAGTTAAGCATTTTCCATTTATAATCTGGATTCATCATGAGCGAACCCGGCACTTTCAAAATTTCAATCGACAGTCTTGTATACGGAGGCGCGGGACTGGGCAGGCACGAGGGGAAGGTAGTATTCGTACCGTTCTCAGTCCCCGGAGACGAGCTTCTGGTCAAGCCGGTGGAAGAAAAAAAGAAATTTACACGAGCGGAAATAGTCCGGATTCTGAAGCCCGGTCCGGGTCGCATCGCCCCCCTATGCTCCCATTTTATGAAATGCGGAGGGTGTCACTGGCAACAACTGGAGTACTTCCGCCAGGTTGAAGCCAAACGAAAAATCCTGGAGGAGATGCTTCATCATCGCTTCCCGGAAACTCGCGAATTATCGATACCTCTGAAAGCCTGCCCCCAGCCTTATGGATACCGGTCCCGAGCCAGAATTCAGCTGCGGGGAACAGGGGATAAATCGTCCGTGGGTTTTTTCCGGTCCGGATCCCATACGGTCGAGGATGTGGAGCGATGCCCGCTGTTGCGACCATCGCTCAATGAAGCTCTGGGCTCCGTGAGGCAACTCCAATACAAAGTGGACACCAGTGCCGGCAGTCACGAAATAGATATAGCCTGCTCCGAAGAGGAAGACTCCGGGGCTACCGTGCGCGTTGGATCAAATGTTAACGAAGGGGGCTCGGATTCCACTGGAACCGGCAAACGGGAAGAAGTGCTTCTGCACAGAAGTATCGGAGAATTCCGCTATTCCGTTACAGCACCCGTTTTTTTCCAGGCAAATGATTTCATGGTGGGGGAGCTTGTTTCGCTTGTTCGGACGGCGGCGAAAGATGCCGGTTGCAACCTCGCCGTGGATCTCTTCGCGGGCGTCGGGCTTTTTACACTTCCACTGGCACTGCAATTTAAAAAGGTTTTGGCGGTAGAGAGTTCTCCTGCTGCTTGCCGGCTTTGCTCTGCGAACTCTTCAGAAGCAAAACTCTCCAACGTTCATGTTTCCTGCTCAGACGTTTTCAAATGGATGAAGTCCTCAGGACCCAGATCCGATCTGGATCTCATCTTGCTCGATCCGCCGCGCTCCGGAGCGGGAACCGAGGTCATCCGAAAGCTCCGGGAATTGTTGCCCGGGACAATCATCTATGTGTCCTGCGATCCGCAGACTCTCTGCAGGGATATTGCAGAACTCTCCCCCGTCTACACAATTGATCTGGCGGAAGGACTGGACATGTTTCCGCAGACGTATCATTTCGAAACGGTTGTGCGCCTAAAAAGACAGTAACGATTGATCAGGAATTTCGGGGTCGGTATCGGGGTCGATTCGTTTTGTTCGACCCCGATACCGATGGATCTTAATTTGCATCATGGTTGGGATAATCAATCGACAATCCGGAAGGCCTGCCGCTGCTATTGCCGTATTCTTTTCCACAGGTATCGGACTGGGACAGATCTGCGGCGAATACATATTCTTCGGCTTCGTATTTGCGGGATTCAGTCTTATTGCGGCTTCCCTGCTGGCCCTGCAACGGAACCGACTAGGCCTCTCTTTTGTGCTCGGGAATGCGGCAATAATAATCGCCGGGCTCCTGATGTACTTGGCTCACCGCGATGGAATCCCGGACCACCATCTTCATACTCTTCTCTCCCATTCCGTTTTCCGATTGAATGAGCCTGTTTTGTTTGAAGGCTGCGTGGCTGAGGACAGCGAAACGCGCCCACAGGAGAACATCGCCACCATCGATTTTCATGGGTTTCTTCAAAAGGATCGTTGGATTGCCTGCGAAGGCAAGGGCATGTTAAGAATTGCGGCGGCTGATTCTGAAGCGGTGCCTTTCCCGAACAGAATCCTCATGCAGGGCGACAGGGTGCGCGGATGGGCAGTGTGGCAAATACCTCGCAACTATCAAAACCCCGGGGCGGCCGACAGAGCGGGGCAACTCGCTCGCCGTGGAATTTTTCTGATCGGAAGAGCCAAATCGCCACGGTTGCTGGAATCGATTCCCGGAGATTGTGCAAATCTCATAACCGCAGCATCCAACTCCGTTCGCAATCGCGCAAGAAAAAGCTTTCAATCAATAAACCCGCGGGCGAACAGCCAATCTGCGGCTATTCTGGCGAGCCTGACAATTGGGGATTATTCCGGCCTCGATAATTCAACCCGCGAAATATTTCAGAACTCCGGAGCGTTTCACGTCCTTGTAGTTTCAGGTCTGCATGTCGTCTGGATCACAGGAGTGCTGGTGTTCCTATTCCGGCTGATCCGCCTGCCTGAACGAGTGCGCTACCTTCTTGCCATGGCTGCAATCCTCTTCTATGCATCCGTCGTTGGTTTCCAGGCAAGCATCACCCGCTGCCTGTGGACGTTCTTGTTATTTCTTCTCGGCCGAATGCTGATCCGGCGCGCTGATTCGTTGAATATTCTTTTTGCCTCCGCCTTTCTCATTCTGCTTGTGGAACCGGACTGGCTGATCGAGATCGGGTTTCAGCTCTCATTCCTTTCCGTAATGGCAATAGCTCTGACTGCGGTTCCGGCAATCGATAAATACCTGAGGCCTGCATTAGAACCCCTATGCCACTCCGGCGATTCGAGCCGTCTCTTTCTCCAGCCGGGCTTCTGGCACAGGTGTGGACGCAAACTGCGCCTTCAATGCGAATTGCTCGTGGAAGCCTGGACCGACTTGTTGGCGCCCGCCGCATCCGGAGCTCTTATGTTTCTCTTGCGGATCTTTGCCGGAGCGGCTTTGGCGACCGGCGGCATGCTGCTCGTTTCCATTTCCGTTCAGATTTGGCTCGAACCGCTGCTGGCTTATTACTTCAACCGCATAAGCTGGATTTCGCCTTTGGCTAACCTTTTAATTGTCCCCTTCTCTTCCCTTGTGTTGTCGGCCGGAATGATTTCTTCTCTGGCAATGACTTTTCCCTCGATAGGGACACCGCTCGTTCAAGTTGCCGGATGGCTCGCATCTCAACTCCTATACT
>JAHFUH010000561.1 GCA_023265215.1 Acidobacteriota bacterium | reverse complement strand
CAGTAATAACCGCCCATGTCTACGGGCTTGCGTTGTGCGGCAAGCAGCTCTGCAATTATCTTCGCCTCGTTTTCCAGCAGCTGCCTGGCGATAGCAGCGAACCGCGACTGCATCTCCTTATCCTTCGACTGCTCGGCGAGCGCCTCAGCCCAGTACATCGCCAGATAGAAATGGCTGCCGCGATTGTCAATCTCGCCGACCTTGCGAGCCGGTGATTTGTTGTTGTCGAGGAACTTTCCGATTGCCTGATCCAGCGTCTCTGCCAGCAGCGCCGCCTTCTGATTATTGAGGTTGGCGGCCAGATGCTCCAGCGACGCCTCGAGACCCAAAAATTCGCCGAGCGAATCCCAGCGCAGGTAGTTCTCCTTTTGGAATTGCTGCACATGCTTCGGCGCCGAGCCGCCCGCGCCGGTCTCAAAAAGCCCGCCACCCGCAAGCAGCGGCACAATTGACCACACTTTGCCGGACGTGCCGATCTCGAGAATCGGGAAGAGGTCGGTCAGGTAGTCGCGAATTACATTCCCGCCCACCGAGATGGTGTCTTGGCCCTTTCGGATCCGTTCGAGAGAGAGCTTCATGGCCGCAACAGGGTCCAGGATGAGGATATCGAGACCCGTCGTGTCGTGCTCCTTCAGGTAAAGCTCGACTTTCCTGATCACTTGTTCGTCATGGGCGCGATTCCTGTCCAGCCAGAACACGGCCGGGACATGGGTTGCCCGGGCGCGGCGCACCGCCAGCTTTACCCAATCCCGGATCGCCGCGTCTGTCGTCCGGCATGAGCGGAAAACGTCTCCCCCCTCCACCGTTTGTTCCAGAAGGGTTTTGCCTGTAGATTCGCTCACCACGCGGATTGTCCCCGACCCGGGAGCGATGAAGGTTTTGTCGTGGGAGCCATACTCCTCAGCCTCCTGCGCCATCAGCCCGACATTGGGCACGCTGCCCATTGTCGCCTGGTCGAATGCTCCATGCCGGCGGCAGTCCTCGATAATGGCCTTATAGAATGTTGAGTAGCAGCGGTCGGGAAGCATTGCCCTGGTGTCGTGCAATTTGCCGTCCGGTCCCCACATGCGCCCCGAGTCACGGATCATCGCCGGCATCGAGGCGTCGATAATGACAAGATTGGGGAGATGGAGATTGGTGATGCCCCGGTCCGAATCGACCATCGCGAGAGGCGGCCGGATATCATACACAGCTTTGATATCTGCTTCGATCTCTTCCTTCTTCCAGGCAGGCAAGGTCTGGATCCGGCAGTACAGGTCGCCCAGCCCGTTATCGGGATTGAAACCAATCTGTTTGAGTGTCGCCTCGTGTTTCTCCAGCACAGGGCTGAAGTAGACACTGACGGCGTGGCCAAACAAAACGGGATCCGAGACCTTCATCATGGTGGCCTTCAGCTGAAGCGAAAGAACAGAGCCCTCCTGTTTCGCTTCGGCAATTTGCTCCTCATAAAATGAACGGAGCGCACGAACATTCATTACCGAGATATCCAGAATTGCGCCCGCCGGCAGGGGCACATTTTCCTTCAGCACTTTTACTGCTCCGTTGGAGTCCACATATTCATAACGCGCGTTGGTTGGCGCTTCCAGGGTGACTGACCTCTCGCTGCCATAGAAGTCCCCCTCCGTCATGTACGCCACTTGAGACTTTGAATCCGGGCTCCACGCCCCCATTTTGATAGGGTGCTTCCTCGCGAATTCTTTCACTGACGCCGGCGCGCGACGATCCGAGTTCCCCTGGCGAATAACGGGATTTACTGCGCTACCGAGAACCTTCGAATAGCGCGCATGGACTTGCCTCTCCGCTTCACTCCTGGGATCATCCGGGTAATCCGGGACTCGGAATCCCTTCCCCTGGAGTTCCTTTATGGCATCGATGAGCTGTGGAATTGAAGCAGAGATGTTCGGCAGCTTGATAATGTTGGCCTCGGGCAGCAGCGTCAGGGATCCAAGTTGCGCAAGGTAATCCGGGATACGCTGGGTCTCGGAGAGGCACTCCGGGAAATTGGCCAAAATCCGGCCTGCGAGGGAGATGTCCCACATGTTCAGGGAGATCCCCATCCCCCTGGTGAATGCTCGTACAATCGGCAGCAGAGAGAGCGTTGCCAGAGCAGGCGCTTCGTCCGTCCAAGTCCAGATAATTGTAGATTTCTCCGTTTTCATAACCTCTCCTTAGCCAAAGAGTCACCGTTGGTGCATTAACGAATTTGCGAATTTAGTATCGAGGCGCTGATTGGTGGAGATGGCTATATGCCTTATTTCCCAGCCAGGCGCAAAATGGTCGCGGGACACCTCTTGTCTGCTCATCCCTCTGTTTTGTAGTTCCTATTCAACGTTTTGTCAACAGAGTACGCAGAGTACCACAGAGTACCACGGAGGGTGCAATCGGAATTGGGAGTTGGCAGCTTGCCTTAAGAATCAATGAAATGGGCTTCTTCAATTTTGTAATCCAGGTTTATTTGAAAAAATAGGCGGCGGCTACTGCAATGCCGATGGTCACCACGGTCCAGCGCAAGGTTGCAGGTTTGATACGGCCCGCCAGGCGGCCTCCTAAAATTCCTCCCAGCATTGCCCCGAAAGCCATCACGATCGCCATCGGCCAGACAACACGCCCGGAAAAAACAAAAAACAGTGCGGCTGCGCTGTTGACGGCAAATGATATTACCTGCTTGGAGGCATTCAATCTTGTGAGCGAGTCGTCGGAGCAAAGGCCAAGCACCGAAAGCACAATCACGCTTAGTCCGGCACCAAAATATCCGCCATAAATCGCCGCCATGCCGACCGGCAAAGCAGCCCAACTTTCTGCGGCATGTTTTCCTGACGAATGCCCTGATCGGCTCACGAGCCATTTTCGGACCGGTTCCTGCAAGGCAAGAAGCATAGACGCCGAAAGGATCAGGAATGGAATGAGGGCGCGGAAAACGCGCTCCCCCGTGTGCAGCAGAAGAAATCCCCCAATGATTCCGCCGATCACGGCTGCAGGCAGAAAGGACAAAAGACGTTCTTTTTGGCCGCGCATGTCTTTGGATTGCGCGTAGATCCCTCCCAGGTATCCCGGGCACAATGCGACCGTATTAGTCACGTTGGCTTCAACCGCCGGCAAGCCTATCCCGAGGAGCACCGGAAATGTGATCAGCGTTCCGCCTCCAGCCAGAGCATTGATCGCGCCGGCCGCTATTGCGGCAAATCCTGCCAGTATGAAATGGAATCCGCCGAGCATCCCGCCTCTGTGAATCAATAGCGCCGGTTTCGAAGCAGACCGATGCTTTCCTTAATATGAACTCTCTTGATGTAATCTCCGGGGACTATCTTGTCTGCCGCCTGAATGCCGCTGATTACGCGCCCAAAGCAGGTTTCCCGGCCATCAAGGTTTGGCTGCGGAGTCAACGCTATAAAAAAACTGTTTGCCTGGGAGTCCTTATCTGTGAGAACCATGCCGACGCTCCCTCTTTCAAAAGGGCGCATATTGATCTCACAACCAATATTCCGTCCGGGCGGCGCCTGGATACTGGGCTCTTCAATCTGCACAAGCGAAAAAGGCGAGACCTGTGAGAACCGGAGCCCTTCGAAAGCACCCCTGTTCGCAAGCCCTATGAATTTTGCCGTTGTGACTGGAGCGTCATCTCGAAATAGTTCAATTTCGATTTCTCCTCGGCTTGTTTCGATGATTGCCGTTGTGTGGTTTATTCGGCTTGAGGCCAGTGCGATGCAAACGGAATCGGAGAGGTAAGTTTCGGTTTGCGCGGAGCCGGCATTCGGTTTTATTCCGGCGCTCTGAACCTGATTTTGCTGCAGTATTGCGTTCAACTCGTTTGCTGTTTCGGCTCCCCCTAGCTCAACCAAGGCCCGAGACCAAGCAAGTTGGGCTGTGGGATGGGCGAATAACTGTGGGTCTGCAAGCCTGAAAAAACGCTCCTGGTTTCCTTTTAATATTTTGGCCAGTGCAACTACCGCGCTGTCC
>JAHFUH010000105.1 GCA_023265215.1 Acidobacteriota bacterium | reverse complement strand
ATCGGGAGGGATAGAGATCGCTCCCACGACGGGATGTCCGCCGCCTCCGTGGCGTTCACATAATGCAGCCAAGTTCTGCGTCCGTGGATAAAGGCTCCAGGGATTGGAACCAACGGATATTTTTGCACGATAGCTTGAAAGGCTTAACCCCACAGAATATGTGGCTTCAGGAAACAGGTAGTAGGGTATGAACTTATTGTAGCCTTCCAAATCGTGACTGCTGATATCGAAGAATATCGCTCTGTTTTTGCATTGGGCATTCGTGCGAATGATTTCTATCGACCGGAGATGGCGTTCGTAAAGTGATTCGAATTCATCCTTTACCCAGCCGATCTTCATGATTTCATCCATCGATTTATGCTGAAATTCCGTTATCAGGCTGTTGATCCTGCTGTAATCGCGCACACTTTCAATCACCATCATCAGCTTCATTGCCGGCTCGTTAAGCTCCACAGCTGCTTTTGCGCTCGCAAATTGCGCCCCGTCGATGATATCCGCCCATGAAATCAATTCCTTCAACCTGCTCGAGTCGAAATCGAAATGCTTCTGGATCATTTCGACGATGAATTTGGTACAGGATCGATAGGTAGGGTTGTGGAACTTTTTCCCGCTTTTGTCGCTTCTGAAGTGAAGCTCATCTTCCCGGGTAAGGAAAGCGCTCTGGTGATGATCGAACCACCATGTCAGCCTCGGATCGCTGGAATATTTGAAATCCAATATGGCGTTCTCATCACCGTCAAACTTCACGTCGAGAAACAATTCGCCGGCGCGATGGGCCAGTCCTTCATAAATGAACTCGCAGTTTCTGCAGATTGCATTCGAATAGAAGTTGCTGAAAACCGCTGCGGAGGCCAGGCCATCGAAGCAATTATTGTGAAAAAATATTTTCATCACGCTCATACAATTATAAGAGCCTGTTGTTTTTGCCTAAAAGATGACCGTTACATTTCCGGGGAGCCAAAAGAATCGTATACCTTAACATATCGCGGGCTATATTTCAAATTTCTGCGAATCGAGAATAACATCGATCGAGGTGTTCGGGGTCGGAGTCGGGGTCGGTATCGGGGTCGTCTTTTATTAAACGCCGACTATGATTTGACATCCTATCCAATGATTCCTCCTGCCGATTGGTTCCAGAGTCAGTTTTGTTACATAAAAGCCGACCCCGATACCGACTCCGACCCCGACCCCGATGTTTTAGGCGCTCTATTCCACCAGCATCACAGGAGCCTGCCAGAATGCGGCTTTCTTTCCGTTCGGATCCAAAATGGATACCTGGCAGTTGTATTCTCCAGGGGGCAATTTATCCAGGGCGATAGTAAATCGCACCGGCACAGCTTTCGACTTTGCCTGCAATCCTTCCGTAACCGCAACGGCCGATGTTTCAAATGTCTTCGCCTGCCCGCGGAAAAATGTGACGTATGCGATTATCGGCTCTGTCGTGATCGCGCTATTTTCATAAGCTTGAAAATACACATGCATTTCATTTTTCTTGCTGAAAACGCGGGTGACGCTGGGAATCAGCTTCAGCCCTTCCAGGACCAGCGGATTCGCAACCTGGGCTTTGTCCTTGCCCGCGGTGAAAAGTGCATTGCGCATGTCGACCCTTTGGCCGCTCAACACGACAGAGCTGATCGGCACGCGCTTATTTTCTTTCATCAGATTGGGAATAGTAAATGTGGTTTGGTAAGTGCCGATTCTTCCCGTTTCCGCATCGCGCGCAAGCATTTTGATAATGTACTTCCCCGGAAGAAGGGTGAAGCCGCAATCGAATTCAATCGGGCTTTTCATCAATGCGTTTGCGGTTTCCCCCTTGAGCTTGAATGAAACCTTATCGCGCAGGTTTGAATAAGCCGAGCCGTACTCATCCCGCACTTCGCCGATGAAATCAATCAGAGTGCGATCGGAACCGGTATTTTTTGCAAGAATAAGCTCGCTCCCCGGGATCTTTACCGTTACAGGCACGAAGTATTCAGCGCTGTTGAGCTTAAAATAATTGACTTCCATCCCGATCGTCAGGTCTGTAATCGGGTCTCCCAGCATAAGGGCTTCTTCGAGCTGACGCTCCTTGTCGGCGGTCGTGAATTTCGAGAATTTCTTTGCAGCGTAATAGCCCTGGCGATATTCGAGTTTAGCCGATTGGCCGTCGGCAAGTTCAATTTTTATCCGGCGATATTTCCCGTCCGTTTCCGTGTTGGTTGTGTAATAGCCCAGGATGTAATAGCTGGTTATCGCTTGCTGTGCGTTGACAATTCCGCTGGAAAGATCGTTGTAGTCCAGCATTGCTTTGCCGCCCGTATCGGCCGCCAAAGTGTAGAGAGTGTCCTGAGATTGCAGGAAGGATGTCAGCCTCCCCATTGCGGACGCACCCGTGAACATCCCGATGCCTCCGGGTGACGGGCGAGTGGCGTCGCCCAATGGCGCCTCGGCCGTCAAGCCGCGGGAATCCACGGGGTATAGGACAACGTTGGCTCGAATAGCCGCATTAATCGTGGCCCGCAGCTGCGCCTGGTTGTCCATTCCGTTGAGCCGCAATCCGCTGGCGAAATAAACGAGCGATTTGCGTTCGCTCAGGACGCCCAGCATTTTGACAGCGGTTTGCAGGGCTGCGAGCTGGCGGTCGGTATTGAAGAGATTGAACTCGCCGGAATTTTGCCCAAAAGCGGCCGCGGTGTCGGGAGCATTAAAATCATCATCATCATCGTCTCCCTTCTGCTTTTTCTTCTCCAGGGTTTGAATCGCCTGATCCAGCTTTTCACGATCATCGCTGAAATCCATCAGGGCCCGGACTGCGCCTTT
The DNA here is from genome assembly GCA_023265215.1 of Acidobacteriota bacterium. Taxonomy (GTDB): domain Bacteria; phylum Acidobacteriota; class UBA6911; order UBA6911; family UBA6911; genus UBA6911. The sequence goes on along the minus strand of JAHFUH010000105.1, from coordinate 9,320 downwards.
GGAAAAGACCATAATTGCGATCAGATCCTGTGAAGCCATTTGAGTCTGAATGAACTTGCGGCCTGCAGTGTATGTTCGGTATTTGTCTGCATCCGACATCATGGTCATTAAATCAAAGTACAGGACCAATAGCCGGCGGTCCCGATATTTGACCTCTCCAACACGGCCTGCTGAAAAATAATTCTGACCGATTTTGGAAATTGGGGCGACATCCGGACTCGCTATCGATCTCGGATGAACGGGAGGCAGCGGGGCATCCTCAAGTTTCTGGAATTCGCATATTTGCACGGACTGCCGGAGTCCATCTTCCGTAATGACAAAATCGCGCTGCTTCAATCCCTCGACAGGCTTGCCCTCCTTGTCTTTGACGATCACTGTCTCGAGCACAAGCTGCGCATCCGCCTTAATCGTAAACGGCTTTTCCTGCGCGCCGGCAACGACAGCCGGCAGAAAAAAAACTAGAATTGCCCAAATCGAGCCCTGGGAGCGCCGGCGTCTCGCCGGCACGCTGTTTGTTTTATCGGGCCTTCCCAAACAAACCTCATTTCTGCCGGCGAGACGCCGGCGTTCCCAGGATCAAAAACTCAATCTTAGATTTGCCTGCATGGTTCGCATGGGATTGGCACTGTCCGGCAACCCGAATTGCGAGCTGTTGATCATCGTATTCCAGCTTGGAAAAGTGACATGATTCATAATGTTTTTTGAGTCGAGCCGGAATTCAATGTTGTACCGGTCCCGCAGCCGGAATGCGCGTCCTATGGACGCGTCCATGCTGAACTGGCTCGGACCGGTAATCGAATTCCTTCCCGCATTCCCCCATTCACCGGGCGAGGGAGGAGCAAAAGCCGCAGGATTCAGAAACAATCCCGGAGGCGCCGTTTCAATCGAAGCGCCGGTCCGGTTCGGCCGGATGCTGCCGGTTATTCCCGTCCCCTGCACTGCAGCCGCATAAATCGGGGTCAAAGGCAAGCCGCTGCCCACTGTCACGTTCCCTGAGAAAGTCCATTCCTTCAGGAGCGCCCCGACCCAACCTTTCATCAGGAGCGATCGAAACGCGCTTGCACCGGAGGTGTATTGAGCCTGGATTTCCATAAGATGCCGCTGATCGAAATTCGAAAGGGCACGTTCGGCTTTGAGATCAAGCCAGTTTTGGGCGGCAAGGGTTCCATCCAGCGCAGCATCATCGATGGACTTGGAAAAAGTGTACTGGACATTAGCAGCGAAGCCATGCCGAAGCCGGCGGCGAATCTGCAGACGGCCGGCATGCCGGACCGATTCTCCATTGGAGCTTTGATAAACAAAACCGGAAGGGCAGGTCGGACAGCTGTTAGCCGCACCCAACGGGTAAGTGTTGGGGAGAGATCTCTGAATCAGATGGCTTCCCCTGGAGCCCAGGTAAATGCCCAGCACCTGCATAGACCAGGGGAAGTCCCGCTGAATCGACAGCTGCCAGTTTTGCGCCGTAGCGACGCGGAAATCGGGATCGATCGCAAAATTGTTCACCGCGGCATTCGGAGTTATATCAAAGCCGTGCGCAAGAGTGAGCGGAGTCGCCGGGCTGTTGCCAACCACCAGGCTCTTTGAAAAAGGCGATTGTTGAGCCATTTGATTCGCAATGGACCGGTATACCGATGTGTCGCGATAGATTCCGTATCCGCCCCGAACGACCCAGGACAACGCTGCTTTCGGACGCCAGGCAAAGCCAATCCGGGGCTGCACACCTCGTTTATCCGGATAAACGAGCGAACCGGAATATTTCCTGCCTGTCAGGTTGCCGTCAGGCGCGCGCGCCAGGACCGGAGAGACCGCCCGAAAATCCGGGGCAATGTCCAGGTTCACAAGCCGCCCGTACAATTCCGTCATAGGCGATTCGTATTCCCAGCGAATCCCTGCGTTCAGGGTGAATCCCGAGCTGATTCGGAAATCATCATTTATATACAGCGCATAATTCGATGCCCGGAAATATTTGTCGGCGTTGCCGAACGCGATGGAAAGGGCGTCCGGGATTCCAAGCAGGAAATCTGCGAAATCATATCCGGTTGCTGCGCCGGTGAAGGTGAAAGAGCCGCGCGCATCCTGCTGAGAAAATAAATTATGCTGCAGTCTGCGGAAATCCATTCCGGCGGACATGTTATGTGAGCCATGGTTTATTTGCATTGCGAACGAGAAACCATTCGTCTGTTCGCGATCGAAGGAGGCTCTGCCATCCGCGAGTTGCTCATAATTTGAGAAGGAAAGACTCGCAGGGCCCCAGTTCCCCGGATCCTGATCATTTCCCGAGATCCCTGCGATGCCCGATATGTTCAGGCGATTGGCAAAATAGGGCAATGTCCGCACCGTGGAGCGGGCGAATTGATATCCCAGCCGCATGCTTACATGCTGATCAAAGCGATGGGAAAAATTCGCCGCCAGATTGAGCGATGAGGTTTGCGTTTTATCGAGGAATGCAAAAATGTTCGGATTGTCGCTTCGCGCATTCTGGTAGTTAAAACTGCCCGAGATTTGGTTGCTCCCGTGCCAGCTATTGATGGTTCCCTGAAGATTGTCCTGATGAGCCGCCGAAACAACAGGTATCTCGTAATTATAGCGGCCGCCATTTTCGATATTCGGAAATGGGTATAAAGATAGCAGCGATCGAGCTTGCGGGTTGATCTGCTCCCTCGGAATTATATTGCCGGAAAAGGGGTTGCCTGTTTCGGGATCAAAGATTTGAATACCGCGGCCCAGAGGATCGCGGATCCGGGATAGATCGCCGTTTCGTTCCTCCTCCGTCGGCATCCGGCTTGTCAGAATCCTGTCATTCCGATTCTGCATGCGTTGATACCTAAGGAAGAAGGTTGTGTTTTTCCTGATCAATAATGGAATCTTCAGCGGGCCACCAATATTGAATGAAAGCTGCGCGCGATTGTAACCCGGGTTGGGATTATCCTGTCCGGTGAGGGAAAATGAGCGCGCATTGAAGATGGAATTGTCCAGAATGGCGTTGATGCTGCCGTTGTAGAGCGATCGGAATCCCCTGCGATTGTTGCCGAAGGCAGCCAATTGGGCAAAGGGCGAGGTGGCGCCGTTGTTGACGCTGCCATTGATCAGGAATCCGTCAGCCGCGCGTTCGGATAGTTGCTCGGCGCTAAGATTGGCGAAAGCGCCCGACGGCGATGCTTCACTTGCCGGTAAGGTCGCTTCCGGCTGTTGAATTATGCGCGGAGCAGGTTCAGTTTTGATTTCCTCTAAAGAAAGCATTGTTAAATCCCATTCCATATTGGGATTTTCGTCGCCGATCGCTATTTCCCGCGTGACGGGCTGAAAACCGAGCTTCTCGATCTGAATATTCCACAAGCCATCATGCAAATCCGGGAAGGAATAGAAGCCCTGCAGATCGGAGATAGCGATCAATTTTTTGTCGCCTTGCACTGCAATGACGCTGGCACCCGGCACAGGGATGCCGTTGAACCTGACAACTCCGTGATGCTCGGATGCGGCAATCGCCGTCATCGATAATGCGAATATCAAAATGGCTCGTAACATTTTTTCGTTCATGAATTGGTGCAATTGGTGCCTGGCACCAATTGCACTCTTTTATTTCGTGTGTTTGGCGGTCAGTTCTCCGATGGCTTCTCCACGCTATCGATAACAAAATGGTCCAACTGTGCCTTGCTTGCCTCCATTCTCAAGCCGAGCTGCTCCCTAATAGCTGTGAAAATTGAAGCGGTGGACAATGGCTTTGCAGAAGTGGGCTCTTCAATGTTACTCGGCCTAAAAGGGTTATCACAGACGAGCGTGATATCATACAATTCGGATAAACCTGTTTTATCGATTACTTTGCGGCCTTCTACAAATCTAGCCAGATCATTCGCAAAATCTGCCATGCTCACTGCCTTACCTTCCATCACAAGTTCATCGCCTTTCATCGTAAAGCCTATTCCCTTTTCGCGAGTTTCTTTCGCCAGTTTGAGCTTGTGGCCGCCTTTTTCAACAACCAGCAAATACACGGATGTCAATCGTTTTTCGCTATGCATCTTTAGCTTAAATCTTTCCTCCAGCAGAGACTGAACAGCTATACGCATTTGCTTTATATCCGGATTGCCATCCGCTTTTGCTTCAATTTGAAAATAAGTATCATCAATCCAACTCGGGCCACCAATTATGGGCAAAACCGGGTCAACCAGATAGACATCGTAAATTATACATTTCAACTTGCGGCATACGATATAACGTCCTCCGGGCTGATAGGGCTTCACTGAGGTCCAGGTGGATGATGATCCAAAACCACTTCCACAATTGTTAGATATCTTAACCGAGGCTACGTCAAAAGACGGTTTCGGTCCTGTCGGCGATTGAGCCTGACTGGAAGGAGCATGAGAAAGGCCGATAAAAATAGGGAAGGCCAATGCGAAAGCACCCGCCATTGCCAACATCAGCTTTTTGGCCATGCCCAATTTGTCCCCAATGTTGTGTGCCATGATTTCAGGTGCAATTGGTGCCAGGCACCAATTGCACTGGCACCAATTGCACTCTCCTCTGTGTCCATCCGGTAATCCGCGTCCACTTCAGTTTTCCGAGGGCTTTTCCACGCTATCGATAGTGAAATGATCCATCGGTGCTTTTTTCGATTCCAGTTTCAAGCCGAGCTGCTCCTGAAGCGCATTGAAAATGGTTGGAGCCGAAATCTCTGTGCCTGCTGCGCCAGACGTTGCCTGCTGACTGAATGGATTCGCAAAGACCATCTCGATATCGTACAGTCCTGTAATCCCCGTCTTGTCCAATACCTTGCGTCTTACATTGCTGGACAGAGCATCGGCAAAGATCTTCATGCTGATTGCCCTGCCTCTGAATTCAAATCCCGAAGGTTTCATTGCAATCGAAACGTATCCCGGCCCCATCGCGTCCTCCATTTCAGAAGGGGTAAATGTCCTGCTTCTAAGCTCCGCGATTTTTTCTTCCCGTTTCGTGTCGGAAGGCGGCAGCGACGTTATTAAATCGCCTTGTTTATTCTTTGCCGGCTGAAGCTTGGTGCTGCCTTTCGCAACAACCAACGAATATACTGGAGCCTCTTCTTTCTCCTGATGTATCTTCAGCTTGAATCTGTCCTCGATCAGCGACTGAACCATCAGTCGCATTTGCGATTTATCCGGATTGCCCTCGGCTTTCGCCTCAATCTTATAAAGGACATCGTTGCTCCAGCCGGGTACTCCGGTTAACGGAGAGAAAGCCTCGATCTGATATGCATCCCTTATTATGTAAGCCAGCTGACTGCACGTGGAGTAATGCCCTCCCGGATCATAGGATGTCTTGCCCGGAATCTTGGCCCTGACTCCAGGCGCAACATTGCCGCAATTTTCGGCAATCTTAATCGACACCACTTCAAAGGACGGCTTCGGGCTGTCTTGAACCTGCTGTGCCTGCGCTCGGCCTAGCCGCGCGCTCAGCAGGCCTATTGAAAGAGGAAATGATAGTGCTGCAATCGCGGCGCCTGCCAGCAAAAGTTTCTTCATCGGGCCCAGTTTGCCTCCGATGCGGCAGGTCATGATCGCATGGATTAGCTTTTTCATATCCGAACCGGTTATGCCTGCGACGCAGGCCAGCGGGGATTCGAGATAAAATTCGCAGACTTTTAGAATTCCTTCGGCGTATGCTTGAGGATCTTTGCCCAGGCGCAACACGTCTTCATCACAGGCTCGCTCCCGCTCTTGCACAAGCTTCGCGCCCAGCCACCAAACCATCGGATGAAACCAGAAAAGAGCCTCGATAAACATGTGCACCGCCGCGATCAAGTTGTCGCGGTGGCGAACATGCGCCAGCTCATGCGCGAGGATCGCCTCCAGTTCAGAATCGCTGAGACGATCCGCCATTCCTTGAGGCAGCAACAGGACAGGTCTGAAAATGCCGAACACCCCCGGTTCCATTGAAGAACCAGTTGATGCTAATCGGATCCGCAACCGGCACACGCTGATTGGCCTCAATCGTTGCAGTGCCTCGAATGCGCGCCCCTCGGTGATTGGCGCGGCTTTGCGGGCTGCCGTTTTTATGGACCGGCCTTTAGCCGCGTAAAATGCCAAAATCGCCAGAAAGCCGAAGAGCCATGCAGCAAATAAAACATTTCGGATCAAGTTGCCCATCTTTACGAATGCGGTAACTGCGCGCGAAGGATTTGGCGAGTCAAAAGGTTGATTAATGTCTTGAACAACTTGCAGAGCAGGTTGCGCTATCGAAGCGCCATGCTGCCGTCCGAAGTCGATGGAGCTTCCCATCGCCATGAACAGCGAGAATGGAATGAGGAACTTGAGCGACGCAGCCAGCCAAAGCGAATAACGAACTCGGGCGTGATTTTTCCTGAATAAAAGAGTAAGTAAAGCTGCCGCCGCCGCAAACAGCGTCGATTGCCACAGGTGATTCAAGAAAAGTCCGAAGGCAAAAATCCAGAGATCACAAAACCTCCGATTTATTACTAGATCCAAAGTAGACGCGGCGTCCCGCCGCGTAGGTCAGTCTCGAAAATCTCTTGTTTCACGCGGCGAGACGCCGCGTTTACATTAAAACCCATGCGATGTCGTCTAAGTCAGTTCTCCGAGGGTTTCTCGATGCCGTCGATGATGAAAGAATCGACGGGGCCTTTGTCCGGCTCCAGTTTCAATCCGAGCTGTTCCTGAATGGCCGTGAAAACGGACGGACCGGTGTTTTCCCCGGACTGTTGAGGCGGCAGGAATCCAGGCGGCTTGGGAAGACCCGTAAAATCCTGCTGACTGGAGTCCGGGCTCCATGTCAGGTTGATATTGTAAAGCCCCGTAATGCCCGTCTTGTCGATAACTTTGCGTCCTAACGGACCCGACAAAAAAGAAACCAATTGGTCGATGGATGCCGCACCGGCGCTGAAGGAGCCAGGCCCCACCATCATCGTTCCTGCCGGCGACGGATCTCCAGGTTGCAGGATGCGCCCTGCCCCCCTGCCCGCTTCGCGCGGAACCTCATTCAAGGGATTGCCGTTTTCATCCTTGGAGCGCTGCAGCTTGTGACCGCCTTTGGCGATAACGAGAGAATAGACCGGCAGTTCCCTAGTCTCGCGACGCAATTTCAGCTTGCATCTTTCTTCAAGCAGCGACTGGATCATTAACTTCAGATTGTCCCTGTTCAGACCGGGCGCCTTCGCATCAATGGCATAGGTAGCCGTATCGAGCCAGTTCGGTCCATCTGATATCTGGTAAGCCTTGATATCATAGGCCATCGTTATCAGAAATTTTATCGTGACGCTGTTAACAACAAATCGCCCAGGCTGGACGTTGAAAGCTACGTGGCCGTCAAATTCCGAAGGCTTGATCGACGCCACTTCAAACGTGGGCTTTGGCTGAGTCTGGGCTTTGGTCAGCGGCGCGATCAAAAGAAGCGCAAGAGCGGCAAAGCCGGTTCCTGCCACCATAATCCTTTTCATACGATATATCCGATTTGCAATCACTCAGGTTTATCCTTATTTTAGAGAGCTTTTTTTAAAGTTTCTGCGCTTCGGGCTCTCGATCAACGTTCCGTGCGCAGCATTACATGAGATTACGGCTTCGAATATGTGCGCGTTGCTAATTCTTTTTTACCCGGCGCTGTTCTATGGCAAGTCGTTTTGCGTCTTTGGGCCTTTGCGTCTCTGCGTTAATAACGCAAAGACGCAAAGGCCCAAAGGCGCAAATAAAGCAAACCAGTTTCATATTTCCCGTAATAATTGGCAATGTGTAGCTTGTGCCTCCCATCCAAAATTTTCTTTATAAAAATTAACTTTTTTGCGATAATGACCTTTTTCCAAGTCTGATATTTGGTATCTTTGTGAGCTGATTTATGCTGTGTTGTTCCCCGGGCGATTGCTTGCCGAGCTGTGAATCGCTGTTTGCGCACAAAAGCAAAAAATCAAAATCGGCGGATATTGGGGCGAAAGCTTCTGGCTAGGCCAAAAGGTGTATGCCTTCGCGCCTCAGGTAAATTTGACGACATCAATTCCGAGGATGGATCGATGAACTCTGTAGACATCAAAAAACTGAAAGAAATTGTTGGCGATGAGAATGTTCTCGACAACAAAGCCGATCTCTATGTGTACGGCTCCGACTCCTCCGTGCATGAGGCTCTGCCGCATGTTATTGTCCGGCCGCAAAACACCGAGCAGGTTCAAGGGATCATGCGCTATGCCAACAGCGAAAAAATACCTGTGATCCCGCGAGGATCCGGATCCGGCATGTGCGGACAAGTGGTGCCGGTCCAGGGTGGCATTATCCTCGACATGAAGGCCATGAATCGCATTCTCGAAATCAATACCCCCGACGGGTATTGCCGGGTTGAACCTGGGGTGGTTGATGACGACCTGAACAGAGCACTTAAACCCCACGGAGTTTTTTATCCGCCGACTCCGGCCTCCAGCTGCGTCGCAACTATTGCCGGTGAAATCGCAAACAATGCATCCGGCGGACGCTCCGTCAAATATGGCGCTGCCCGCGATGCAATCCTGGCGGTAAAGGTAGTCATGCCTAACGGGGACTTGCTCTCCTTTGGATCGAGTACTCGCGTGGCCGCTTCTGGATATGCGCTGGAACGCCTTATGGTAGGGTCCGAAGGGACGCTGGCAGTGATCGTCGAAGCCTGCATGCGTTTTGTTCCGATACCCAAGCTGCGCTGCCTGGGCATTGCGAAATTCAACAAGCTGTCCGAAGCCGGCAATGCCATCTCCGATATCATGGGCAGCGGTTGCCAGCCTTCAATGCTCGAGCTCATCGATAAAATTGCGATCATCGCGGCTAATAAAGCCGCAAATCTCGGCTTGCCGGAAGTCGAAGCAATCCTGCTCTTCGAAGCCGACGGCATGTCAAAAGAAATAATCGACGCCGAAATGACCAGGATCCAAACCTTCTGCGAGAAAAACAACTGCTTTGGCATTGAAAGCAGCTATGAAGAAAAGGAAAGAGCCCGGATTTGGGCCGGACGGGCCAAACTCTTCCCAGCGCTGTCAAAATATGACGAGCGCCTCGCCTCTACATCCTTAGCCGACGATATGGCGGTGCCTTTCTCCAAGATGGCGGTGACAGCGGACAAGATCCACGAAATTGCCGACAAACATGGTCTTGTCATGACCGCTTACGGGCACTGCGGCGCCGGATGCATGCATACGAAAATTTTGATGGATACCGATAAGGATTTCCAGTGGGCCGGCGCCCGCGAAGCCGTCGCCGAAATCTATGATTTCGTCCGCTCCGTCGGCGGCACTACTTCGGCAGAACACGGTATCGGATTGTCCAAAGCTGCGGCTTTCAAAAAAGAAAAGGAGCCCTCGCTTGAACTGATGCGGGCGATAAAAA
>JAHFUH010000560.1 GCA_023265215.1 Acidobacteriota bacterium | reverse complement strand
CTCCCGGCTTTATTTGGCGCTCCAACTGGAGTGATCAAAAAAGAAGCAAGAAGCAAGAAGCCAGAAGCGTTATTCCGCATGAGAGCTTCGCATATAACCTGGACGGGCCTTTACTGTTGCGGATCGACGTTTGACCCGCACATCCAATTTGTGCCAGCCGGCGCCGGAAACGCCCCGTGGCGTGTAGGTCACCAGATATCGCAGGCGGAATTCTTCAAGAATGCCCCGGAACACGAAGGCTAATTCCTGCTCCGACTCGATTTCGATTAGCGACCCGCCCGTAACCTTGGTTAAATCGCTAAGGAACGCATCATCCGCAGCATGGTTTTCTGATTCTGTTTCAAACAAGGATCTACGGTATCTCTTTTTTTGCAGCCGGGCGGCTGATACTGCGTAAACGACTGTATCATTGCGTCGAGCGCTTTTGGCTGTTTCCAACACCTCTTCGCTCGTCAACCAACTGGAGGTGTCGCGTCCGTCACTGAACACAATGAGGAGCGGTGGTTCCGGCCTTGAGCCTGCGAGCACTAATCCCGCATAACTGGCGTCGATCAATGACGATTTTCCTACGGGTTTAGCCTGATTAAGTGCCAGCTTTATACTCGCAAGATCGCGCGTGAGCGGTGAACCCAGGGCTATCGCATTATTAAACGTGATGAGTGCAGCCTGATCCTCGCCCTTCAAATCGCTAATCAATCCAAAAGCCGCGTCTCTCAAACGATCAAGCAGCTCGCCTGCCACGCTCCAGCTCATATCGAATACGAGGATTGCGCTGATGGGTGTTTGCCTCTGAAGCTTTATGTATTGGATTTCCTGAGCGATTCCGTTGTCAAAAACTTCAAAATCAGCGGCCTTCAGATCGACAACCGGCTTGCCCTTTTCTGTTACGAGCACATCGATTCGAACTTCTTCAGTCGCGATGGAAAATTTTTGGGTGGAAGCCGTGAGGGCTCCGGTCATCAGGACAATCGCGACTGCAATCATCCACTTTTGTTTCATTGCGGCGATCCCCCCAACATCTTGTACATTTCCACGACAAGCGCATCTGCATTGCGAATATGCGACAGATCGTAAGCCCACCATGGATCATCGTTCCGGAAATCTATGACCTGCAATGCAAAGACGCGCTGCACGGCATCCAAAGCCCCTTTTGCGTCATCGCTGCCGGCACTAAGCCGGCTGAGAGCAAACAAGGGGGACTGGGCAGCGGGAAAAAGTGTCGCGGCGTGCTCGTACTGATCGCGGGCTTCGTCTTTGCGGAAAAGAATCTCGAACTCGCAGCCCAGGAAAAGGACTGTATAATATAAAAGCTGCGGATCTTTGAGTAATACAGCTGCCTTTTGCAGTTCGCTAATAGATTGCAAATGAAAGCCCAGGAGCCCCAGAACCCTTCCAAGCCGCATGTGTACCTCAGCAAGATCCGGATTACCTGCGATGGATTTCTCGAAAAAATGCCGGGCCAGTCTGAGTTCCGATTCCTTTGAGCCATAGGTGATTTTCGAGCCCGGAAGGAGCAGATGATTTTGATTTTCAGGAGATGCCCAACTCTCATGCAACGCTCCGGCATAAAACAGGATCGTATAGTGCGACGGAAATTTTTCCACTGCGCTCTTCAGGTTTTGTGCGGCGTATCCCAAGAGGCGACGGCTTTGCATATACGCAGTGGTCCCGATATACCATTGCCGTGCAACCGGATCGCCTGAACGCGATGAAGCGATTAAATCAATCAGTTGGCGCGCATATTCCCATTGAAGTGTTTGGGGCTGGATGGTGATCACACCGCCATCCGCAAACAACCCCATTCCCCCGCGCGAATATTGATGCACTGCTGTATCCAGATTCAGCAGCGCAATGTCCGTGTGCAGCAGAACGCCTTGTTTTATTATGCGGCTGAAATCTCCCTGCTTCGCTTCCTGTTCGCTCAGGTCCAGCAATCGCCGGGTCTGTGCTTTCGCAGGCGTACGTTTGGCAGAGTTCGCGGGCTGCGAAGCTTGTTTTGAGACATAATCTATAACGGATTTGATATCACTTTCCTGCCAGCCGCCAATCATCTTCGCCGCTGCGTCCGGCTTTCCGGGATTGTGCTGGGCTGCTGCCGTCCGCCAATCCTTTATCTTGTCGGAAAGAGAGCGCAGCCCGCTTTTCTCGGTTTTCTGATCCGGCATTGTTTCGGACAAATCGCCGTGCACTCCGGGTGCACTGGACTCCGGCGTGCCCTGAAGCGCTGACGGCGGATTCAAAATTTGGAAGAACCCGGGAAGGCCCGGGGCGCCAACCAGGCTGATAAACATCAACCCTGCAAAATTCAGCGATCCAATGATTCGAGCAAGCATTTTCCCTTCCTCTCCTCATTCACACGCTTCACACCGATGGTTTACGACAAAGCAGCCGGGCACGGGGCTTAATCACCCGCGACTTTGAAATATTATGACTGCATAATTGCTATTTGCAATAGAATGGAAGCAACGGCTTGATAAAAAGGCCTCAAGGGTCAGGCAATGCATACTGGTGATAACCAGCTCCAAAACAGCGGGAGGAGCGAGTAATGAATAAACGTATAGCATTCCTTGCAATTGCCGCGCTGCTGTATAGCATCGCGAATATTACCGCTCTGGACGATACAGCGCAGAAACAGGAGGCTCAGCAATACCGGGTCAAGACGGAACTTATGGAAGTGCGGACCGTTGTAACGGATAAGCAGGGCCGGATTATAGAAAACCTGAAAAAAGATGATTTCGAACTGCTGGAGAACGATCATGCGCAGACGATCAGTTTCTTCAGCATTTCGCAGGTGGAGAACGGGCGGAACCAGCCTGCCGCGGCAAAGCCCACGGTGCCGGACAAAACGGCCGAATCGCCGCGCATAAAGGAGCGGCTGATTGAAGCTCCGGTAAGAACCACATTGCTGTATGTGGACAACCTGCATCTCTCTTTTTCCAGCCTCAATGCGGTCAAGCAGGCGCTGCGCCGTTTTGTTAATGAACAGATGTCCGATCAGGACATGGTTGCGCTGGCGACAAGCAGAGGCACACTCGGGATTGCACAGCAGTTCACACGAAACCGGCAACTTCTGCGTTATGGAATTGAGCAAATTCAAATAGGACCGATCGATTCCCAAAGCTATTTCACATCCAGTCTGGCCGCTCAAATGCTGGAAGAACCGCCGGTCAATATCAACGATGGGCAAATAGTCGTGCCTCAAGACTGCCCCCGAACTTCTGGTGGCCAAATTGCTGATCCCTGTGACCCCAGATGCCAGCGGTATCTCGATGTTCCAAACAAATGGATTGCAACAAGGCTGGCAATCGATATCGTAAGGAATCGTGAACATATTGAATGCCCGTGTTCATTGCTGCGCGCAAAAGCACAGCAAATGGCATTACAGACGCTTTCGGAAGCTTCTTATTCCCGAAAGGAAACGCTTTCAATTCTCAGAGATTTTGCCGCCCAGATGACCGGTCTGCCGGGCAAGCGCATGATCGTGGCCTTTTCCGACGGCTTCACAATGCGTACCAACAGCGGAGATATCAGCAACGAAGAGACGCAGTCGGCTATCAACCGTGCCGTGCGCTCGGGCGTTGTGATCTATTCCATCGATGCCAAAGGTTTGCAGGGCCCGGCTTGGACAGACGCTGGCAGGAACGCGATGACGCACGAAAGCAATCTGAACCAAACTCTCGATAGAGAGCCCTGCCCGGATGAGAAAAATGAGAAAAATGGGAGGAATGACTGTCCTGTAAATAGTCCCATGAAAGTTCGGGATCCTTCCTGCGATTACCCCAAACCGGGGGATTGGGTGACGTTTGCGAGCATGTCCGAGCGCGAAGAGGAGAACGGGCTTTCCACAATAGCGGAAGGAACCGGCGGCAAGATGTACAATGGCAGCAATAATCTCGGCGAAGAGCTTGGCCGGGCTTTCGATGCCAACCGGTTTTATTATGTGCTCTCCTATTATCTGCC
>JAHFUH010000559.1 GCA_023265215.1 Acidobacteriota bacterium | reverse complement strand
GCCATGGACTTTGGAAGCTTGTTCGCTTGGGTTTGATTCCGCTGGATACCAGGAGATCCGTCACCTCTTTGCCGAACTTTGCGTCTCCATCCAAAATCTCCAGCCTGCTTCTGGCCCTTTATAATCAATAACTTACGCGTTTTATTGCAAGAAATGCAAACTTATTCCAACTTGTGCAACCTCCAGATGCAAGCAAAGCGCAAGCGTGACCGGAGAAGATTGGTGTCTGTTTCCGGCCCGCTGAATGCTCCCAATGAACCCGGCTACACGCTTTTCTGGAGAAAAATCTGGAACAATCCCATGCTCTGCGAACCCGGCAAGAAGTTCTCCTGCTCGAAACTTGGCTCTACATTATTAATGTTCTCGCAGCCGGCAAGGACAAGGAAAAAACCGGACAGAAGCAAGCGGAGTTCATGGCCAGCTTGCGCTACCTTGCCAAGAAATGGAACTGGCCCCGCACGACCATACAGAGGTTCTTTAAGGAACTCGAAGTGACGGGAACGGGTTTGCAAACGCAGAATCAGGCTGAGGGTGCAGTTGCCTGGAACGGAAAGACTGGTCAACGTCAACCCGGAAAATGTCATATGCGATGGGAACAGATGAAGCGCTCCTGACTGGATCAATCGTCGAGGTGGGAGGGGGCGAGGAGGGGGCGGCCGCCGAGCGAGAAGCGGAAGGCATAGAGAACAACGACTGCCAATATCGCGAGGGCAGCAAAGCCGTAGCCGGCGTACCAGGCGGAAGTATCAAAAGTTATTGGATATTTTTGGAGGATATTGCTTGCGAACCAGCCAAATGCCGCCGCAAGCAGTCCGAAACGCATTAGCACTGTGAAAAATAAGGCGCTCCCTATAAGCGTTACCGTCACTCCAAAGATGGAGAAGTCGGTGGTCAAGGCTAATAGAGCAAAAAGAAGCATGGACGCAATCATAGCTGCGGATTGATTCCTCAGCAGGCCCCGCATAATAACAAGAAGGCAGACTAGAGGCAAACTCTCTAAAATAGTCAATATTGTCTGCGTGTCTAGAACTTGGGCGATAAAAAAACGAGCGCCAATAAAATCCTGGAAATTCAAATAGACAGGCTGAGATGCATGACCGAGCCACGGAGGAATGGCATATTTAGAGTATGATATGCAGAGCACAACTGCTCCAAAAGCGGAACCGATGAGTACATCGCGTGCAACGAGTTGATCGCGCCAATCTCCGGATAAGAGACGCGTCCAGGAAACCAGAACCTGCGGCCATCGGCGGCGTACGAAGGGTTCTATCGCCAGGTAGACAATCCAGAGAAAGCAGGCCATCAAAGGCAATCTGAAAAGGTCTTCCATCGAAATATAGGGGAATCTCAGAATCTGCGTCGGTACCAACAAACCAAAAACCAGAAGCACCAGCCGCTTAGCGCCGCGACGGTCGCCTCGGCCAGATCGAATATTTCTCCGCGCAAGAAAGATTCCGCCTATGGCGGTGAGTAGGCCCGTAATGAGGACGCTTATCCTCTGTGAAGAGCTCGAAGGACGATTATCTCCAGGAGCCCGTTGAACAGGCATGGAATCCGCCGATTGAGCCCACGGACCTATGATTTTAAAACTGATAGGCTTTCCTTGAAAGGCTGCCGCCTCGATTTGAACGGACAGATTTGGCCAGCTTGGAAGTGTCCCTTGCCATTTCGCTTTGGAGTCAGCATAGAAGAGCGGTCTCCAGGGAGAATCCAAAGGCGTCCATTGCGAGATGTCAAGATCGGCTTCTGAAAACACTGCATTCCAATCATACCGCTGTACATTCCCGGCAGATGCCTGTGCTCCCTCTGGAACAGCACGAAGCGATTGAAGTCGCCCCTCAGCATCCAACACAACCAGGATTTCTCCCGGTGATTGCAGTTGCGGATCGCTGGGTTTAATCGGATTGGGGCTCTGCCGGTACGAGAAGAGAATGGCCGTTGCGTCAAGATTCTTCCACCGATTTGCCGACTTGTCCGATTTGTCGAGATAGCTCAGCAGATCGGAATTCTCTTCAAAGCCGTAGAGGCTATTCGCGGATACTGGATACCCGAGCTTCTTGAGGATTTCATGAGAACGCTCGACCAACATCTCCGGAGACTTTTCGAAATGGATGCGCCGATGCAGGAATACATAGCGATCGTTCATCGCAATATTTGCAAGGGTTGCCACGATTATTATCGCGAGGAGCCCTAATGCTATAGCTGGCCGAAGTCCTTCTTTCCCTCCGGATGCCGCGACCATCTCAGGAGACGGAGTCTCGCCCGCTGCGAGCGCTGCGGCCAGGGGATCACCGCCCGGCAGGGCAAGTGCCAGCTGCGCCACCGTCGCCGGCCGCGCATTTGGATCGCGTTCCATGCAGCGCCGGATTAGCCGCTCCACAACGGGATCCATTCCTTCCCGGAGTTCCGATATAGCTCTTGGGGTGTGTGTTTCTTTTTGCTGCCGCAGTTCGGCAAGGTTCGTGGCCGTGAAGGCTTTCTTGCCGGTGTAGATCTCATACAGGACTAATCCCAGGGAGTACATGTCGCTGCGGACCGTTGCTCCCTTGCCCGCCAGCTGCTCCGGTGCCATGTAGGCCGGAGTGCCGGCAATCTCGGCCGCCTGGGTTTGGTCTTCCGCCGCGATGGCGAGACCGAAATCGGTGATCCGCACGTGCCCGTGGCCGTCGAGCATTATGTTCGCCGGCTTGAGGTCGCGGTGCAGCACTCCCCGTTCATGCGCGGCCGCCAGGCCCGCCGCGAGCTGACGAGCGATATCCAGCGCCTTTTCGTTCGAAAGATGCCCGATGCGCTTGATCAGCGAAGCAAGGTCCTCGCCGTCGATGAATTCCATTGAGAGAAAGTGCCGCCCGTCAATTTCCTGGATGTCGTAAACTCGGCAGATATTCGGATGAGAGAGCTGCCTGGTGATTCTAACCTCGGCGAAGAAGCGCTCCCGGCGCACTGGATCATCGGCGAGCTTGGGCGGGAGGAACTTCAGAGCCACCGCCTGTCCAAGCTTGAGATCATCGGCCCGATAGACTTCACCCATACCGCCGCGCCCAAGTAGCCCGATAATGCGGTAGCGGTCAGCCAGGATCGTTCCTGGCGTGAATCCTCCAACCGGGATCGAATCGGACGAGATTATCCTGGCAACGTGGGGTGTTTCCACCGGAGGCTTCGGCGATGCAGCGACAGGGGCTTCAGCGGTAGGCATCTGGGAAGGCGTGCTAATAGGCTGTGCACACGAAGAACAGAACCGGCTATCCGGCAAGTTTTGCGCCGAACACTTCGGGCACTGCACCATCGATGGCGGTGTCATAGGAATTTCGAGAACGCCGCCGATTATATGTGATTGACTTCGGGAAAGAAAGAATGTTTGTTGGGACTCTTGCGCTATAGAAGCTCGTTAAATTGATCTATCGTCATTCCGGTTTGGCGGATGATGGCTCGCAGAGTCCCGCGATCTAACTCAGGATGATCGGGGACTACGACCTGTGTGAAGGGTTCTTGACGACGAAGAATCAAGTGGCTTCCATGCTGCCGCAAAAAGATGAATCCAGCTGTGGCTAAAGCTTTTGCGCAGGCCCTTCCTGAAATACGAGGCAGATGGCTCATACGGCTACCAGGAGAGCCTCAAACCTTTCGGGAGGGACAGGAAGATGGTCCTGTTCGAGTGCCGCGATATAGCCTTCAATTGCCTCGCGAATATTTGAAATCGTTTCTTCTCGCGTCTTGCCCTGACTGATACAGCCTGGAAGGCTGGGGCATTCGGCCACATAGTACTGGTCTTCGCCAGGGTAGATAATCACTTGTCTCATGCTCAGCTCCGTATTGCCTGTAAAACAATTTACTCTTTTATCCCGTGCTTTGCCAATTCCATATAAATCAATCATCGAAGTGTGAGGGAGCAAGCAGCGGCCGGCCGCCGAGAGATGTGCGGAAGGCGTAGAGAACAACTGCTGCAAATATCGCGAGGGCGGCGTAGCCG
>JAHFUH010000558.1 GCA_023265215.1 Acidobacteriota bacterium | reverse complement strand
CTTCGGGCTTCATTCCCGGGATATCCGTTTACCCCGAGCTGACGCTCGGGGCTATTCACTGGCGGCGCTTCGCGCCTCGATTTCGATTTTTTCTCACGACCTATGCGACGCATTGTATTCTGATTACCACTATTCCCGACCTTAAAAGGCGGGGCTAAATTCAGATCGCCGCTGCGCGGCTCAAATAAAATATTAAGTTAACGCTCAGGGAATCTAAACAAATGATGCGGGATCGGCGGTGTTGATCAGAAACGACTGCTTGCGCAGAAAGCGAAGTATCGACCCCGGCCCTGTGCGGGAACCGCCCATTCCGGAAAATTTGAACGAGTCCGATTCGACGTCATAGGTCTTAAACAATGTAAGAAATGTATCCTGAATACAAACGGTCCCTGCTTCGAGCTGCTCGGCTATATGTTTGGCTTCATCTTCGCTGCCGGCAATTACCGCGGCAGACAAGCCATAGATCGAATCATTGGCGAGACGCACGGCTTCCTCTTCCGTCTGATATTTCATCACCGGCATGACCGGGCCGAAAGTTTCCTCCTTCATGATCTTCATACTGTGATTCACGCTCGTCAGGACTGTCGGGCGCATGTAACAGCCGCCACCCAAGTTCACGCTTTTGCCTCCGGTCCAAATTTTGGCGCCCTTTTCAATGGCGTCGTCCAGATGCTCATCGACGATCCGAGCCTGCCTGGCGAATCCGAAGGGGCCGATTTGGCCTTTTTCAACATCTGGATAATTCAGCGCAACCTGCGATGCTTTCCTGACCAACAAATCGACGAATGCGTCGTGCACTTCTTCCTGAACATAAATACGTTCAATCGAGAAACAGACCTGGCCGGTCCCAAAACATGCGCCGCGCAGTATTGCAGTTGCGGCTTTTTCGAGGTTGGCTGTTTGGGTGACAATTACGGGATCTTTCCCGCCCAGCTCCAGGTGCGCGGGAATGAATCGCCTTGCGCATGATTCCGCCACTTTCAGTCCGTTGGGAACGCTTCCAGTGAAAACAATGATATCCGCATTGTTAATGATGTCCTGGCCTGTTTCGCCATCCCCAACAACGTAAGCCAGGACGCGGGCGAGTTCCGGAACCTCACGAATTGTCTGCATCGCAGGTTCCACGAATCTCGGCGCAACTTCGCTCGGCTTGATGATCACGGCGCAGCCTGCGAATAAGGCGGGAACGGCGTCGATCAGCGAAAGCATCAAAGGAGCATTCCATGGGCTGATTACCCCGAGGAGGGAATAAGGCTTCAGATTGGTGCCGAACCGGACGGAGGGCATGATGGAAGTTTTTCCCTCGGGTTTTGCATGTTGTAGAATTTCCGGCGCCCGGTCGCACCAATTCATGATGTTTCCGATAACAATATCGGGACTCATTCGAGAGATCGTGCAGTAGCCCGTGTCTATGGAATCGCGCTCGGCCATCAGCGCGCGATGAGCCGCTATGCGCTCCGCCCATCTTTTCATTATATCGATGCGGTATTCCAGGGGACTGGCGCTCCAGGCTTTCTGCGCCAGTCGCAAGTTCAAGCAGGTATCTGCGAGCTCCTCCGCGGTGGGAGGCGCAATTTGATAATCGATCTCGCCGGTGCGAGGGTTGCAAACCGGGATTTTAGGCCTTGGCATAAATCACTCTAAGATGCAAAAACTCGAAGTCCCAAGAAAATTTATCAGCGGCCGGATCCAACGGTCCAGCCATTGCCCAATCCATAGGGCAGCGTCACAAATGGGAAAGCCTCGACGTGGCGGATCAGTCCACCGCGGATGGCAAAAGTCTCCATGGTGACCAGATTCTGCAGCATTCCCGGCGTATCGCCGGGTTTTGCAGTACGACTGGTCCCGTCATGCACGAACAGCGGGAATGTCCCTACCAGTCCTTTCTGCTCGTCGACAATCAGCGCGCGCCGCGGCCGGATGTGTTTCATGTAGGCGAAGGTTTTGCTGTCGATCTGCTGAGCGCATGTCAGCATGCTGAATTTCAACATATCGCGGCCCTGCGGCGTTTCGGCCGTAGGGACAAAAGGTGCCGGCATCATGCGGCCGCCGGGGGGCGGGTTGTTCACTGTCTGATAGCCCTGTTCGTGGCGAACGCAATCGTCGGCGAAAGCTCCTATTTTCCCATTATCGCCTTCCAGTGCATCGAAATAGGAATTTGCAGATCGTATGAGAATATCGCGGGATGTCTGCTGCTCGGGAGGAACATCCGATGTCAGGATCTGCGGCGGCGTGGTCAGAAGCTGCAGGGCTGCGGCATCCACACTCCTGTCATAGAGTTGCTCGATTTCCTGGATTTTCCCTCGGTCCACTTTCAGGCGAACTACCACCAAAGCGTCCCGGCCGCCAATCTTAAGACGCGCCTGCTGGGCAACCTGGCCGGAAACGGGATCCGCAATGTAGACTTTGAAGCTCGTCGGCTCAGGCTTGAAACGCCAGAGAACCCCTTCCCCCACACCTACTTCACCGGTATTTTCCGTCATCCGGACATCGATGGAGAGGGGCGGGACGGTCTTAGGGTTGTGTGCAAAGATCGCATTCATGTAACCGTCCATTATGCCGATTAAACAGGCACGGTCGCACGGCTTAATGTTGACCGGATTCCATTCGGGCTCTTGGGCAATCAAAACGCCTGCAGTTAAACAAGCCAACAGGAGCGCCAAACATATGCTGGATATTTTTTGCATTTTGGTTTCCTCTCATAAGTAAAAGGAGCGTGGATACCTTGTCCACGCTCCTGAGTTGCTTATCAGATCCCGAGAGCCTTTGCCGCTTTGCGCACGTCGGGAGATTTCACCCAGAAAATAGCCCCATAACGGCCTTCCCCGGCTGCGATGGCGTCAATGGCAGTAACGTTGACGCCGGCTTCAGCAAGCTTGCCCATAATTTCAGCAACCGCGCCCGGCTGATCCTTTCCCTGTGCCAGGAATCCTGTTTTCCTGGGGCTGAGCTTTAGCCCTGCCTTTTTCGCAGCGACCCGGAATGCTGCCGAATCTTCAGGGATGAAATCCATCTGAGCCTTTCGTCCCTGGGGAAATCCGCTAAAAGCGAGAAGGTTCACGCCTGCGTCGCGCAGAGCTGCGAGAACTCTGGCGCCCTCCCCCGGCTTATTGGGGGCTTCAACGTAGAAATATTCGATCTTGCGAATTGCTTTAGCCATGTTGCCTCCTGAAAAAGAAGAAGCCGGAAGCCAGGAGCCGGAAGCCAAAATAAAAACGCTTGACCATTCTGGCTTCTGGCTTCCGGCTCCTTTGCTTCTTATGTTTCTACCACCAGACCGGGTGGTCTTTCCAGCCTTCCATTGATCTGCCGGGTCCTTCGAACCAATATTCTTTGCCATTCATAATCTTGTGGAATCGAGGCCCAAGGTGTATCGCCTGGAACATGAGAGGTTTGTTTACGACTTTGAAATTCAGAGGGCAATGCAAAAATCCTTTGGGAATGAAAACAAACGTGGGTTGCGTGATGACGTGCTTCTCGTGCTCGGGACCCATCCAGAGTTCGACCTCCGCGTCGAAACTGCCGAAGACGTCCGGCAGTTGAGCTCCCATGATTGAGAAGTATTCGTCGCAATCGTGGGTGTGAGGCGCCCTCTCCATAAAATTTGCCCCTTTGATCACCTGCCATCCCATGTTGATGTTGGCGCCGGGTATCTGGTGGGCCCCCCTAAAATAGGCTGCCGGGCTTGCGAGGTAATCCACTTTCATCTCATCTTTCAATCCCGAAAACAACAAATGGCTATATTTCAGGTCTGACATTTCCCTTCCTCCAATATGAACCAAACAAAAGCGGTGGAGCGCGGCGTCCCGTTCTTAGGGCATGCGCAAGAATTACTTGGCATTTTGCTGCCGGCCCGCAGGGGCGCGGCGGCGGGCGGGCATCTGCTTCGTTGCCGCTCCTCGACGATGACACCGCATCGCCTGCGTCGCGTCGCCTTGCATCTGCCCGCCCGGCGCTCGCGCCAAAATGCCAAGTAA
>JAHFUH010000557.1 GCA_023265215.1 Acidobacteriota bacterium | reverse complement strand
AAGAGATTTGCGTTTCCGCGAACCTTTGATCTTTTTATTATTTAACTGGGCGATGCGACACGACTAGGAGCCTGTCCGAGTATTAGGAGGGGTCGCGCGCATGGGGCTTACACGGTGAGCGCAAGGCGCGAGGAGGAGGCGATGCGGGGACATCGTTGACGACGAGCAACGCCGCGATCGCGCTGGGCCGCTGCGCGGGCCCAGATCGCGCAAGCCCATGCGGCTGGGCCTTCGGACCCAGATCCCTTCGGGTTCCGGCTTCGCGCAGGCATCTGCTTCGTTGCCGCTCCTCGACGATGGTACCGCATCGCCTGCGTCGCGGCGCCTTGCATCTGCCCGCGCGAAGCCAGGAACGCAACCCCTCCTAATACTCGGACAGGCTCCTAGGATTTTTCCTTCATAAAACCAGTCTGCAATATGAAGATAGCTGTCGTCACTTTGTGCAATATAATGGATTGCCGTGAAAAGATGTATCTGGAGCTCCCGGCAGTCGGTAATTTGCAAATCTTACTGGGACTAAGTTGCTGCTGATGTTTGGATCTGACAAGCTGGTGACTTTTATAAGGCCGCCCGAGCAGTATTCTCCCGGATAAGTCCAGGAAAAGCTTCCCTTGCCGCCCGAGCCGATTGACGTGCCTGCGGCGATAGTAAGAGCCCCGGAGCTGGTAAGTAGCTCGATTTTGACCTGCCCCGCTATTCCTTCGTCATAGAACCAGCTTGTATGCATCTCCTCATTGACGGGGGTTTTGGACTGCGGATGCATCCAGTAGATTATAGGCTGCTCGGCAACTTTAATTTTTAACGGGTCGATATGGACGTTCTGAAATTTGTCCTGAATATTGGGGAACGCAACGCTGTTGATCATCAGCGTATAATTCAATGGGACATAGGTTTTCGGCATATACCAGGGGGCCGATCCTGTTCCGCCCGAACCAATGGGTATGCTTGCGGCGATGATCTGCACAACAGATCCTTTGTCATCCAAAAGGGCAAGTCTGACCGGTCCGGGGTCTCCCTGGAAAACCCATGTGGCACGGTTAAAAGATCCGCTCAGCAATTGGTCTCCACTCGATATGATATGAATTTTAGCCAACTGCACATTCACTAGCTGCCTTCCCAGCACCCGACTATCCGACAGGCTGGTCACCCGCAGTTCATAGGTGCCTTCTTGCATAGCTACAGGTAATTTGTAGGCTGTCCGCCCTGTTACTACTTCCTCTGAGATGACGGTTTTTTTTGCATCTTTCCAAAGGTCGACGGCGACCCGGTTGGAAAGGGTTCCTTCACATTTCCATTCGATCCGCTGGTCTGTTCCCGTATACCATGTCGCCGCACTTACGGGCAGGCTTATGGTGATCTTCCCTTGCGATGGAGCGTTGGGGTTGAGAACGTTGGGATCGGCATTCGGTCTTGGTATCTGAGATTGGGACGATGTTGACTGGGGCAAAGCATCGGCCATGCAGGACAGGACACTCAAGGACAGCAACAGCAATAACAGGCGATTACGCAAAATATTTGTCACCTTCACAGTCCCTCTTAGGTTGTTTGGCTTATGGTCCGAAAAAATGAAACCCAAAATTCAACAGGCACTTCCTATCATTATATTTGCTTCGTTTCCAGCAATAGTTTCGCAGTTGGCCCAGTATACCCGAAGCCCCTTGCCGGTTAATCGCATATTCCCCAGGACTATAACGGATAATCTTGGATAATCTTGGACAGCCATTGTTCTCTCTGAATTCTTAACCAATGGCTGTTCAGATCTTTCCAAACAAACGGCACGCCGGAACGGCTTAGCCTGTCAGGGTCGCACGGATCGAGGCCGTGGGTTTATTGGCACCAAAATACGGCCTTTCTTCTTTTTCTTATCAAGCGCTATAGTTGGATCAATGCCTTCTTCAATTGCAGCGAGAACGATTTTAGCGCATGCAAGCGCATCGGAGGCTGCATCGTGGTGTTTGAGGGGAATTTTCAATTTCCGGCACACGTCGGGCAACTTTGTTGGGAATATTTTCCACGCCTGACGCGCTAATTTGACGGTGCATACAAAATCGTGCTTTGGCGGTTTATGTCCTGCCGCTTCGCAACATGTGTGCAGAACTCTTTTGTCAAAAGAAGCGTTGTGGGCCGCCAGAAAGTCCAATCCATCTAGTAAGGGCGACAGCTCGGGCCACAGATCCTTAAAAATCGGCCTGTTCCTTACCTGAGCCCAGGTGATGCCGTGAAGATACGAGAATACAATCTCTTGACGCGGTGGTCGGATCAGGTGCGTTACTTTATCAACAATTTTATTTCCATCAACTATAATAATTGATAATGCGCAAGCGCTGTCACGACCATAATCCGCGGTTTCAAAGTCGAGAGCGGCAAAACGGAGTGAAGATTTCTTTGGCGTCTTTTTCATTTAATCTTTTGTCACTTTCGAGAGCAGCCAATCTGTTTTGCATTATAGGTGTATTCAGAACCCCTGCCCGGATGCGCCGATCTTAATGTAAGATTCATTTGTTATCAAGGCGCTGAGCTCCGGTTTGCATAATTCTTAAATATCAGCACTTCTGCTGGTATCTGCCAGGGAACCTGAAAATCCTGGACAGCCATTGATCTCTCTGAGTTCTTAACCAATGGCTGTCCAGATCTCCTTTTTTCCGCATTGGACTATTTGCCTGACTACGGGGCGGCGAAGTCTTATCTCAGCACGCCGCAAACCGAGCACGACAGAGCACCCGCATTGCGGGACGGAATATTCCAAGCTGCGTCGTGGTCGTTGGGGAGCCTCATGCGCCAGAACTCCGCGTTGAAGTTGTTCTATGGTGACTTAGTTCAGTCTGGCGATTTGACACCATCAGAGCGTGTCTCACTTGCAATCATCCTCTCCAAGGACGCCCCTGATACGTGGCATGTTGATATCGATCCGAAAACCAACAAGGCCTCGATTACTTGGACAGAAGCCGGTTCAAAAATGGGATAGCAGCGGACGGACCACGATAATTCGCCACGATCAAAGCAAATAGATTTCTTTCCATATATCCGAATCCGCCGGGATCACTTGGGGCCTTCGCTCGGCTGGGCCCAATCGACAGGTCGAAGCCGGGCAATAAGATGACGCGTGAAGTGTGCGATCGGTATAAAAGATTTCGCAATCACTCTCGCACTCCCCAACTGTGCACCATCCACAGGAAATCTCGCAATTCCCTGGGGGTCACCGAACCTTACGCCACCACCGAACTGGCTGACCGCATCCGGATACAGATGCCATTCATACGGCGCGTAGTCAGGATTGCAAAGCAGATTTTCGGGGTTGTGACGACCGTTTTCAGGATTTTCAAGTACCAGGCTGATGCACTGTGGAGCAGCACCGGGGTTCAAACAACCGAATTGAATTTCATCGCCATCTTCATCAACTCTTGTTTTACACCAGCCAAACACCGGCATTCGTTGATCGCCATTCATGGCTGGGATTGTGTTAATGGTCTGCCAACGAAAGAGTGTGAGCGAATAGTCAATCTGGACGTTGACAGTCCTGCTATGCACTGTTGCACAGATTTTCGGCGGCAGGTTGATTTGCTGAAGTATGCTGACGCTGCTTCCGGTTGCAGTGTTCACGACGAAATCGTCGTGGTATCCAAGATTGGCAGTCCGGCCGGTATATAGCATGTCTCCTTCCTCACTGCTAAGACGAATGTCAGCACGGTCGCTTAACAGTAGTGATTTGACAGGTAATCCAGATACGGTCAGAGGCAGAAGTACTGTGTTTGTGAACGATGTCGTTGGTGGACGTGACGCCACACTGAAATTGCGGTCAAACATGATCTCCACGCCGGCTGCCGACTTAGGCTGGGGAGATAACCACTCCTGGAATCCAAAGGCCTTTCCCCAACTGACAAAACTGAGCACCGGTGCGAGGATTGCAGTGATGGCAGCGATCTTTCTCGCCAGTGAAGTGGACCTTCGAAAATATTGCAGAGATATGATGAGACATGC
>JAHFUH010000556.1 GCA_023265215.1 Acidobacteriota bacterium | reverse complement strand
CTGTTCCCGTGTCTGCTGCATGTATGCGCTGAAATTCGCCCACCTGATAAAGGAAAAAACCGGGGCGGATGTTTACAACTTCTACATCGACATGCGCTGCTTCGGGAAAGGGTACGAGGAATTTTATCACCGCCTGCTTGAAGAAGAAGTGCGCTTCATTCGAGGACGTGCGGCGCAGGTCACCGATTTCCCATTCAATGATCAGGAAATTGGCAAACTGATCATCCGGGTGGAAGACACGCTGATCGGACAGGTGAGGCGAATCCCGGTGGATATGGTGATTCTGGCAAACGGCCTGGAACCTCGCGAGGACGCCAAAGATGTTGCCCACACTTTCAACATCAGCTGCGGCGATGGATTCTTTACGGAAAGGCATCCCAAGCTTGCTCCCGTGTCCACTGCAACGGACGGAATTTACATTGCCGGAGCCTGCCAGGGTCCAAAGGATATTCCGGACACGGTCGCTCAGGCCGGGGCAGCTGCTTCAGCTGTCCAATCCCTGATTTCCAGAGGAGAGATCGAAGTCGAGTCCGCCACCAGCACAGTGGATGCGGAAAAATGCTCCGGCTGCCGAATTTGCAACACGCTCTGTTCGCTGTCCGCCATCAGCTTCGACGAAGAGAAGAAAGTGACCGTAATCAACGATGTTCTTTGCAAAGGGTGCGGCACTTGCGCGGCCGCATGCCCGAGCCACGCAATCATCGCGCGGCACTTTACCGATGAGCAGTTGATCTCTGAAATAGAAGGAGTGCTGTATGACGTTCGAGCCTAAAATATTGGGGATTCTCTGTAACTGGTGTTCCTACACCGGCGCGGACCTCGCGGGCACTTCCCGCATCAAGTATTCGCCTAACGTCCGGGTGGTTCGCGTGATGTGCTCCGGCAGGGTCGATCCTCAGTTCATTTTGAAAGCCTTCGCTGAGGGCGCCGATGGCGTGCTTGTGGCGGGCTGCCATCCCGGCGACTGCCATTACATCGAAGGCAATTACAAGACCATTCGCCGCATGGCTTTGCTAAAACATATGCTGGCCGACTACGGCATCGAACCGGAGCGGTTCCGGCTGGAGTGGGTGTCGGCCGGAGAAGGCGATCGTTGGGCCCATGTCGTCAACAAGATTACCGAAGACGTGCGGAAACTTGGGCCGTCGAAGATTAAGAAGACTGCCAAAAAGGCATCTCCAGCGGCTTAGAACCAACGCAGCCCTGGGAGCGCCGGCGTCTCGCCGGCGAACGTGAACAATGGCTATGATTATCCGGAAACGTACAATGAGGCGACTGAAGGCCGGCGAGACGCCGGCGCTCCCAGGGAAAACCTCGCGCTTCATACAAACGGCTTAAAAAGGCAAAAAGCAAATTATTTGATCGAACTCGGAGGTTCGGATGGCAAAATTCAAACTGGCGTCATACTGGGCTTCAGCCTGCGGGGGGTGCGATGTCGCGATCCTCGATGTGCATGAAAAAATTCTCGACATCGCTGCGGCGGCGGACATTGTTTTCTGGCCGATCGCATTAGATTTTAAATACCAGGATGTGGAGGCAATGCCCGATGGACACATTGATGTAACCCTTTTCCACGGGGCCGTGCGCAATTCGGAAAACGAGCATCTGGCGCACCTGCTGAGGGCGAAATCCAAAGCGCTCGTGGCGTTCGGATCTTGCGCTCACATCGGCGGGATTCCTGGATTGGCGAATCTTTTCACAAAAGAGGAGATTTTCAAACGCGTCTACCAGGAAACTCCATCGACCGTGAATCCGGAAAACATAACGCCTCAACCGAAGGTAACGGTGGCGGAAGGAGATCTCACTATTCCGGAACTCTACAATACGGTTCACACTCTGAATCAGGTGGTTGACGTGGACTATTATGTTCCGGGGTGCCCGCCAACTCCCAAACAGATCTGGAACGTCGTACAGGTTATCGTGAGCGGAAAACTTCCGCCCAAAGGATCGGTCATCGGCGCCTCCGAAAAGACGCAATGCGACGAATGCACGCTCAAAAAAAATGGGGAAAAGAAAATTACGGCGTTCAAGCGGATTGCGACCGCTCAGCCTGATCCGGCAATATGTTTCCTTGAGCAAGGATTCCTTTGCATGGGTCCGGCCACGCGCGGCGGCTGCGACACCCGCTGCCAGCTGTCCGGCGTTCCCTGCCGGGGTTGCTACGGAGCGCCCGCCGGAGTTCTTGATCAGGGCGCGAAGGCTTTATCGGCCATCGCATCAATCATCGATGCCAAAGAAGAGGCTGAAGTGCAACGAATAGTAGACCAAATCCCCGATTCTCTCAGGAGCTTTAATCGCTTCGGGATCCCGGCATCACTTATCACAAGGAAGGTATTATGAAACGCATTTCGATTGATCCCATAACAAGACTGGAAGGGCACGGGAAAATTGACATTTTTCTCGCAGACGATGGAAGCGTCGCGAACTGCTACTTCCAGGTGCCCGAGCTGCGTGGCTTCGAAAAGTTCATCGAGGGAATGCCAATAGAGGAAGTTCCGCGCGTGGTTTCGCGGATCTGCGGCGTCTGACCGTGCTCACACCACCTGGCCTCGGGTAAGGCCGCAGATGCAGTATATAAAGTAGATCCGCCTCCGGCAGCGAAGAAGCTTAGGGAGTTGTACAATTCGGCTGCTTTTGTTCACAGCCATATCGCTCACTTTTACGCCCTCGCTGCGCCGGATTTTGTTCTGGGCCCTGACGCCGATCCGGCAAAGCGCAATATTTTGGGGGTTGTGGAGAAAGTGGGGATACCGATTGCAAGCGAAGTGCTGAAACATCGAGCCATCGCACAGGATATCCAGATCATGGTGGGCGGCAGATCCACGCACCCGGTCTGGACGCTTCCAGGCGGCGTGTCCAAGGGAATCACCGAAGAGCAACGCAAGGACATCATTGAGAAAGCCAAATCCTGCGTGGAGTTTTCCAGATTCTCTCTCAAGCTCTTTGAAGATATCGTCCTGAAGAATAAAGCCTATCTGGATATCATCCTTTCCGATACCTTCGAAATGAACAGCTATTGGATCGGAACCGTCGACTCGAAAAATTGCGTGAATTTCTATCACGGCGACCATCGGGTTGTCGACCAGAACGGCAAAGAAGTTTTCCGCTACAAGGATCATGAGTACCTCGATTACATTTCCGAGCGCGTCGAGCCCTACACCTATTTGAAATTTCCTTTCCTGAAGAAGATCGGATGGAAGGGCTTCGTGGACGGTCCCGAATCCGGCGTATATATGGCAACACCTCTCTCCCGCCTCAATGCCGCGGATGGGATGGCCACACCGCTGGCTCAGCAGGAATACGAAAAAATGTACAGCACGCTGGGCGGCAAGCCGGTTAAAAAACTGCTGGCAACACACTGGGCAAGGCTGATCGAATTGTTGTACTCCGCCGAGAGGCTTCTGGAGCTTGCGCAGGACCCCGAAGTGGCATCGCCCAACATCAGGACTCTTCCCACGGCCGTTCCAAAGGAAGGTGTTGGAATAGTGGAAGCCATGCGCGGGATTCTGACGCATCACTATCAGACGGACGAAAAGGGCCTGGTAACAAAAGCCAATCTCATCGTCGGCACAACCAACAACAATGCGCCCATATCGATGTCCATCAAGCGGGCGGCTCAAAAATTGATACAGCCCGGCAAGGAAATCGGCCAGGGCCTGTTGAACATGGTGGAGATGGCTTTCCGGCTTTATGACCCATGCTTCTCCTGCGCGACTCACTCGTTGCCCGGCCAGATGCCTTTGATTGTTCAGGTACTCAATGCCGAGGGCAAAGTCATTCATCGGGAGGGACGCTAATTCAGCCATCAGCCATCAGCCGTCAGCATTCAGCTGATGGCTGATGGCTGACAGCTGATGGCTCTTATGATGGATACACGAATCATAGGTTTGGGCAATTCCATACTTCGGGATGACGGAGTGGGAATTCACGCTGCGCGCGAGATAGGCCGTCGGCTTTCTGCCGCCGGTCTCGAATCAATTG
>JAHFUH010000555.1 GCA_023265215.1 Acidobacteriota bacterium | reverse complement strand
ATGATTTTAACGGCCGTCCGAACAACGGAAGCGATGCTTGGCAAGTGGGATCAGATCGACTACGACACACGCATATGGACGATTCCGGCAGAACAGATGAAAGGGAAGGCAACCGAGAGGCGGTTTCCTCATCGTGTTCCGCTATCCAACCAATGCATTGAGATTTTGAAAACAGCTAAGGAATTATCATCCGGTAGTGACTTCCTTTTTCCGGGACGCTCCCTAAATAAATCACTTTCTAATATGGGCTTCCTGATGTGCTTGCGTCGCATGGGCCGCGAAGATGTTACGCCACACGGTTTCAGAAGTTCGTTTAGAGATTGGGCAGAGGAGCGAAATATTTACCAACACAATGTCATTGAAAAATGCTTGGCGCACAGGTTGCCAAACAAAGTCGAAGAAAGCTACCAGCGCAGCGACTTGCTTGAACTCAGGCGCACAGTGATGGATTCCTGGTCAGCATACGCAACGACGAAGCCCGCTCAAAAAGTAGTTCAGTTCCGGGAGGCATAATCATGCCGGTTAAAAAAAACAGTTCCGGTATTTTCGAGCGCGAAGTGCTCATAGGTTTTGACGAAGAGGCAGTTCAAGCATATAAGCGCATCCGCGAGAACGCATCACTCAAGAAACAACTAAAAACAATTAAGCAAAAGGCATTGGAAGTATTGGACCGGCACGGCGTCCGCGAATGGCCGAAAGATATGCCGACCGGCATTTTGGGATCGAGCGACAATGAAGAATTAAACAACGCCGATGCGATAATGAGCAATCTATATTTCCATGGCTTATATGAGAAACTCCAAAAAAAAGACTGCGAAGGGATCGCTCTTTATGCATTGGCGCTTGGTAGACTCGACAGCCAGTTAGAAGTTAGACCACACGAAGAAATCGCTATCACTGGTCGCAGTACTCGGGCGCGTATGGCGGGTTGGCGTGAACGCCGAAGTAAAAAAGTAGCTGCCAAACACAACAAAATAATTCTGCTCTTCGAAGAAATGAAGAATCATTATGAGCCACACGAATGCCCAAGTGACGCGGCCATACAGAAGGCGGCCGCCCAGCATTTAAAGATACCCTTTAACACAGTTAAAAGTATCCTCTCACGAGCCCGCAGGAACACTACCGAAAAATAGTTTGGGTGCATCTATATAGTACAGCAAAAAAGCAATGCTATACCTCATGTACAAGGGGGTACAGCAATGCCGAGAGTAAGCGAATCAAAACAAAAACAATCCAATCCCGAACTTCCAACTATCGGATTCGTCCGATTACCACAAATTTTAAGAGTTTATCCTGTGTGCGCAGCTACGTGGTGGAATATGGTGAAGGACGGACGCGCGCCGAAGGCTTACAAGCTTGGCCCGCGTACAACTGCATGGAAAGCGGCTGACATAAGAGCTTTGATCGGTGAATAGGAGCGGCCATGGTCAAAATAAAAAGGCCGCCCGCGAGCGAAGCGGAGGCGGCCGGGAAAACTAACCTATATCCCAATGATAGCATAGAAGAATCGAAACCGTACATTTGCATCAAGTGCAAGGCGAGAGTCTATATCAAGCCGGAACATCATTCCTATCTGTGTCACCTCTATAAAGCGGAGGCGGGCGCATGATGGACCTCCGATGCATCGATATTGTACATGCTCACGGGCTTGGTCCTGGAATCCGAAAAGGGCAGGATATTGCCTTTCCCTGCGTGCTCCATAAGGACGGGAAAAATCCTAACCTCTCTATTGATGAAAAGAAAAATGTTTGGATCTGCCGAGTGTGCAACCAGGGCGGGAATAGCTGGGAGCTTGCTGCAGCTTGTGCGGGAACAAAGCCTGATGACAAGGCCGCCGTCATATCCTGGCTCGCGGCCAAGGGACTGAACAACGGAAATGGTAAACCTGCAGGTGATCCATATTATATTCGCCTATGGAATGAGGCTATTCTTTTGACGGCGGATAATGCAAAGCCGGGGCGGCAATACCTCCGTAACAGGGGATTACAGTTGTCGGACTATCCTGCTGACGTTCACTTCCATCCACAGCTACCTTATTTCAATGAGCAGCATACTAAAATAGGCGAATATCCGGGATTGATTTTTCTGGTCCGCGACAAAAACAGTAATTCTATCGGCGCACAAAGAATCTATCTAACCGCTGATGGTAAGAAGGCCGACGTTCCCGAAGTCAAGAAATCCATCGGGCCGATATCAGGTGGCGCTATTTATTTTGGTGCTCAGGATGGGAGTTTGAATATCGCCGAGGGTCCGGAAACAGCGCTGGCAGTCTACCAGGCAACCGGGATGCCTACCTGCAGCACGGTATCAGCTTCAGGCATGAGCAATTTTGAAATCCCTGAGAAGGTTAAAACCGTTACCGTATGGGCTGACGCCGACCGCAGCGAAGCAGGCCAGAATGCTGCTAATGAACTGGCCGCGCGAGCTTATCGGGCCGGGAAAACAGTTTTTTTGCAGATGCCAGCGGGATTGATACCCGAAGGTAAAAAATCTCAGGATTGGCTGGACGTTCTAAACGCCGATGGTCCGGAATCCCTGCAGCGCGAGATGGAGAAGGGGGAACCGTGGGCACCTCCGGCAAAGGCTTCTATCATTCATTGGGCAAAGGAAGCTCTGGAGCCACAACCACCCAAAAATGAAATCATCAAAGATTTAGTTGGTGAAGGCGACATTCTTGAGCTTATCGGGAACGCTGGGGGTAAGAAAACATGGACAGCGTTGGATGTTGCCGTCTGCGTGGCGCTAGGAAAAAACTGGCTTGGCCGTCATGTTACCCGCTCCAATGTATTAATCGTGGATGAGGAGTCCGGAGCGCGGCGCCTAAAGATGCGCCTGGGCAACTGCATGAGGGGCCATGAGGCCGGACCCGATACGCCGATAGCCTTTACCACTCTGGCAGGCATTACACTTTCCACAGACGCGGGAATGGAGCAATTAAGCCAGATTATCGACGAGACGAAGGCCCAGTTCATCATTATTGATGCGCTCCAGGACCTCACCCGCGGCATGGACGAAAACAGCGGGCAAGAACTCGTTCCCGTTATGCACAGACTCCGACGAATCGCCGAAAAGCATCATTGTGCAATCTGGGTGATTCACCACCTGAATAAGGCTGGCGCCTATCGCGGTCATTCGAGCATCAAAGATCAGGTGGACGTTATGTTGAAGTGCGAAAGCGCAACGGAATCCAGTTTGATCGAATTCGTCCCCGAGAAATCACGAGACTGTTTGATTGTTCCCTTTGCAGCACAGGCACATTTCGACCTGGGGCGATTCTGGCTCTCAGATGCGGATCCTAAAAAAGAATTGAAGAAATGGAGTCGTCCACAATCCTATGTGCTGGATTACCTGAAGGCGCAACCGGAATCCACGGGCACCATGACAGACATAATGGAAAAAGCGGATAGATGTTCTGCTCAATCTGCGAGACAAGCCGTCTATACCTTAGCTTCAATGGGACTACTCGAAAGAATCGATTCAGGTGGTCGTGGCGTTGTTGCTACCTATAAATTGAAAGGGATTTTCATTTGATTACAACCTGTTTTGAAAAGGTGTCTGTAGAAAGGTGTTGTAATGGGGTCCTAAAGGACCCCCCAATTACAACCACCTTTTCTACTTGTAAAGACTGTCAGGATTACAACTTTTTACACCTTTTACAACTGGGCAGAAAAGCCCTTAATTGCGATTGCAGGGGTAGAAATGTGCAAACAGATCAAGCCAGTTCAGCAAGAGATGTTCACGGCACGGCTTCGGCTTATTACGAAGAGCAAGCCGAAGACTGCGGCGTCATTCCGGCAGCAAGCGCAGGCGCTGCACAATTTCTTTAGACCTGTTGTTACTGCAGGCAGAACACCCAGAGGGACATATGAAACGAGGAAATCCTGACCATCCTTGCCAGTGCGAAGCATGCCAGCAGAGCGAAGGGGAGACGTTACGGCGTCATCGATTGCTTATGGTAGGCGCGCGGGCATTGCATGTATATCGGGCTGGAC
>JAHFUH010000554.1 GCA_023265215.1 Acidobacteriota bacterium | reverse complement strand
ATAGCTCCTTCGGCTGCCCATATTGGATTACTGTGCCCGCCTCGGTGCTCTTTTGCGTTTGAGTGGAATGGGCCGAATTCCATGATTGAAGGCAAATCAACAACAGGATTGCTACAAACGCTGCGAAAGCCGGTTTGAATCGCATGGAATCTCCTCGCCAGGAAATTTGAAAAGCAGTGCCGATTTTCTGCTCATTGAAGTATTAAATCAAGTTGTGCATCTAAAATGTCCATCACTTGGATGACAGATTTTTCTTGATCGTCGGGTCCAACTGAATCTATTCTGAGTTCCTTCATGTCTCACATGCGTATAGGAATTTTATTTTCTGTTGCCCTGCTTTTAATCTCAAGCGGCGGCGCAGTGCTATCAACCGAAGAAGGCCGCCTCATCTACTTCCGTTCGGATAAAGGAATACCGACGGAAGCCGGCTCGCTGCCGGAGCAATTGGATTCTCCCGATGTGCTGCACTGGCGAATTGCGATCGAGTCCGGCCACTCCACGCCCATAATCTGCAATGATCAAATTTTCCTGACGACTTATAGCAGATCGACCCGAGAGTTGGCTACTTTGGCGCTCGCCCCCGACTCAGGCCGGACACTCTGGAAACGGATCGCACCGGTTACGCGCCTTGAGGAATACAATCGTTCTACCGGCAATCCTGCCCAAGCCACACCCGCTTGTGACGGCCAGCGACTGTATGTGTTTTTCGGAAGCTATGGCCTGATCTGCTATGACCTTCAGGGCAAGCTTCTATGGGAACAAAGGATGGGGCCTTTTCAGGATGAATACGGGAGTGCAAGCTCGCCCGTGCTTGTGGACGACAAGGTCATCATCCAGCAGGATCATGACGCGAACAGTTTCCTGATGGCACTGGAAGGCAAAAGCGGCAAAGTGATTTGGAAGAGCGAACGGCCCAATGCCGTGCGCAGCTACTCAACGCCTGCAGTGTGGACACGCAATGGCCACAAAGAGCTGCTGGTTGCCGGTGCGATCGAGTTGGCAGGCTATGATCCATCCGACGGCAAACGGCTTTGGTGGACATACGGTCTTGCTCGGATCGTCATCCCTACCCCCGTCCCATCCGGCAATCAGGTCTACATGGCTTCATGGACGACAGGTGGCGATGCCGGCCGGCGCATCAAAATGGAATCCTGGTCTGAAGCGCTGCAAAAATGGGATAGAAACGGCGACGGCAGGCTATCGAGATATGAAATATACAGTCCCGACGTGCTCGAACGATTTTTCCGTATGGATATCGATCAGAGCGGAGATCTGGACCAAGAGGAATGGGAGCGCGGCGCCGCCGTTTTCCAGCACTCACAGAACGGAATTCTGGCAATTAAGCCATCAAACGCGGGCGGCGAACTGGAAGACAGCGCCGTGATTTGGAAATGCTCCAGAGGCGCCCCTTACGTCGCCACACCACTTCTCGATCACAGCATTCTGTGGACGGTAAAAGACGGCGGTATCGTTACCAAGATCTCCGCGGAAACTGGAGATGTATTGATGGAAAGGCGACTGCCCAACATGGGAAACTACTATTCATCGCCAGTGAGTGCAGACGGCAAAGTTTTCTTTGCCAGCGAGCAGGGCGTTGTGAGCGCTATCTCCAACGAACCGAACTGGCGTGTAATCGCCTCGCACGATTTCAGGGAAAGAATATATGCCACCCCGCTTGTATCAGGGGGAAAGCTTTTCATCCGCACAGAACAGGCCCTCTATTGTTTTCAGAAGCAAGAATAGCCGCTTATCGGTAAAACTATGCTCCCAGTTATTTTTCGCTCACAGATTCGCGTGTCGGTCCATAGCTGGCTCCATGCACTGTGCGCTGCGAAATAAAAATCCAACGCTCATTCCGCTTTTGATAAATCCGTTCGAACCAAACGGCGAACCACGCACGATCGGGCTTGCTTCCTCGCAAGGTTGCGGTGTAACGACCGTAGCTGATAGCGACATCTTCGTGCATCTCTACCTTAACCGAATCGAAATTCCACGCAAGGTATTGCTTGTTTCTGACGCGCTCCAAGAGAACCGAAATAATTCATTTATTCCTTGGACTGCAGCAGCGCGAGCCATGTGGGGCGCTGAAGGAAACTGCCTGCAACATGGCCTTCCATCTCCTGGAAAAGAGGCCATGGAGCTGTGAACGAAAGCACATTCTCACCAAGTGTCGCCCGGACATTTTTGCGGGCCGAGATATCCGTCATTCCTATCAATCCGCGCGGACGCTCACGCTCAAGTTCACGATAAGAATAAATTCCCAACACCTGGCAGGCGGCTGCCCACGGCACCAAAACATTTTCCGCTTCCGGCTTACCATGATTGGCAAGAATGACAAGCGCCGAAACGCCGTCAGGATCCGTGAAGAATGTCACGTTCTTCACTTCGTCCTTTTCCGGGTTGACCTGGTCCAGCGGCTTGACAACAACGAATTTTGCCGGAATATCCTTAATGGGTAGAGACTCCAAAAAACGGCGTGTATCTTCAGGACTCCTGATGTAGCGTTCACCCAGCAAAAAATCATCGGCCAGTCGTCCCAAACCTTGTGATTTCATCCCTTCGCCTATGGGCCGCCCTTGTTCGGAATCTTCGTTGCCCGTTGAAAGAAAACGGCAGAAGCATTCCACTCCGCCCGGAAAGCTTTCATACTGATTACCGAAACCAAGGCCAACTCCGCCGCCCCAGCAGCCGTATGTCTGCCGGTCAAAAGCTCCGGTCAGCCCACGGGTTGCAGAAGCAGCAAATACGCTGACCACACATCCCCAGTTCTGCGGTTTAAAACGAGTGGCCTTTTCCGGCTCCTTGTCCGTCCAGACCAGCGCTACCGGTTGTGTTTTTAATTTGATCGCGTCCGCAATCATGCTTTTCATAATTTCCTCCTTATAATTTCAGGCTCTTCGCTTCCAGCGTTTATGATTGTGAATGATACCAATGGTCTATCACGCAATAACAGGCTCCTGGCGATTATATTCATTGTGTGATTGCAATCGTCAATCATAAATCGTCATTCGTAAATGATATTCCATGCTAAAATCGCAGATTATCCGGGCAGGAGGACCAAAATGACAGGCGGATTCATTGGAAAACCCTTGCGAATCAATCTGACCACCAGGCAAACAGCACGATAGACAACGCAAAATATGAGGAGTTCGGAGGAGCTCAGGGAATAGGCTCTGCCATATTTTTTGATCTGCTCGGCAACGAGTTGCCTTTCGGCGCATTCGATCCCAGAAACATTGTCACTATTATGACCTCGCCACTCTCCGGAACTCTGGTTCCCGGTGCCGACCGCTGCGAAGTGTAGGGCCTTGCCCCGATGTATTACCCAACCGAATGGTTCAACCGCAGCAATTGGGGTGGCCGGTTTACAGCCCCACTAAAAAATGCAGGATTGGATGGCATTGTCCTTGAGGGAGTCTCTGGAGAGCCGGTCGGATCAACATCATAAATGACAAGGTTAAATTTGAAAGCGCCCGCGATTTATGAGCCCGGAAATTATAGACACCCGGGAAGAAATTGCCCGGCGCGTAATTCCCGGCATCAAATACGATGAATGGGCTGCGGCGGACAACGGCTATACGACTCAAGCCCCTGCGATTGCCTGCATCGGTCCTGCAGGCGAAAACAGAAGTCAAATCGCTTCCATTGTTCACGGTGCAGGCAGCAGCGGCAATACGCTCAATCGAACCATTCTGCTCGAGCCGGCGCGAGTCTATGTTTTATTTTGGAACAGTAATAATCGGAGTTAGCCGATAAACATATTGTACAGCCATGATATGCCCTAAGTGTGGATTCACCCAGGAAAAAGGAACGGAATGCCTGCGTTGCGGCGTTGTCTTCGCCCGCTTTCGCAAAACCGATTCTCTTCCCATCACGCATGAAAAGAATAATCGGAAAGTGTCTCTTCCTTATCGCTTTTACCGGATATTTCGCTGGTTTTGCCTCGCCGGATTGATTTTGGCGCTGCTTCTGATATTGCATAATTCACCCGCCCCGATA
>JAHFUH010000553.1 GCA_023265215.1 Acidobacteriota bacterium | reverse complement strand
GCGATAATATGTGCTGCTCCTCCAAATCCATAGATACCCAGTCGTTCTATTTGTTCTCCCGCCATTCGATATGAGCGATATCCGATAAGCCCCGCGCAAAGCAGGGGCGCTGCCTCAAAATCGTCATAATTTTCCGGCAGATGGAAACAGTAGCGCCTGTCGGCGACGGTATACTCTGCATAGCCTCCGTTGAGAGTGTATCCGGTAAATCCGGGGTGATCACAAAGGTTCTCCCTTCCATCACGGCAGAAAAGGCATTGGCCGCACGTGTAGCCCAGCCAGGGGACTCCAATCCTCTCACCTATTTGGAAAGACTGCGCGCGCGCTCCGGTTTGCACAACCCTGCCAACGATTTCATGGCCGGGTATTATGGGTATTCCAGGGTTAGACAATTCGCCGTCCAAAATGTGCAGGTCAGTACGGCATACGCCGCAGGCATGGACTTTTATAAGAATCTGATCTGGACCGGGCTTTGGGATTGGGACTTTGCTTAAGGCAAGGGGCTCTCCTGGCCTTTGCAGTACCATAGCGCGCATTGTTTCTGGCATATGAATTTTCCGTTCAGAGAACTTTGAGCACAAAAGGTTTTCATCAAAGATATGGGAATGTTAGCATTATTCAGTGCACAATTGAGCGTTGTTGAAAAATTCCCGACCGGCCGGATCTCCCGTCCGAATAACAAAGGAGCTGGAATATGTTGTACTATGGAGCCAAGGAACTCGCCTTCGGCATTAGAACCGTCCGCAAAAACACGATTATTATCGCCAACGAAATTCCGGAAGAGAAGTATGGTTTCAAGCCAGTGCCCGAATGCCGCAGCATGGCGCAACTGCTTACCCACATCGCGCTGGCACCCCAATTCCAGTACCAACTGCATGCTGTTGAAAAGAGGAATTCATTCGAAGGAGTTGATTTTCCCGCGCTAATGTCTCGCCTTGGAGCAGAGGAAGCAAAGTCAAGAACGAGGGCGCAAATCATTGATCTTCTGAAGACTGAAGGGGAAAAAATGGCCGCGTGGTTGGAAGGGCTTTCTGAGGAATTTCTCGCTCAGTCGTTCAAGATGCCGGAAGGCAGCGAGCCTGCGGCCAAGAGCCGTTTTGAAATGATACTGTCAATCAAAGAGCACGAAATGCATCACCGAGGGCAGCTTATGCTGATGGAACGTCTCGTGGGAATTGTCCCGCATCTCACGCGTGAGAGAGAGGCAAGAATGGCGCAATCCCGGTAAAGCAGACGTTAGTCAATAGTCGGCAGTCGCAGACTGCCGACTATACCGGTGCCTTGATCGCATTTTGAAGGCTGGCAAGCAGTTCTTCCACCTGGGCCGCTTCTTCCTCTGACGCATGAGCTTTGGCTCTGTTCAGCTCCTGGATTGCCGTTGTCAATTCGCCGTTGATTGCGTGGATGAGCCCCAGGTTGAAATGCACACTGGTGGAATTGGGCTCCAATCTGGCGGACAGCTCGTAATGCAGGCGGGCGAGGCGGAAGTCGCCTGCCTCGAAATAAAGATGAGCCATATTGAAATGAGACTCAAAATGTCGCGGATCGTTTTTCAGAGCATTTGTGAAATGATCGAACGCGCCGACCACATTGTTCGCCTCATAGTCGAGTATTCCCAGATTGCAGTACGCGTCTGAAACGCATTCTCCGTTAAGAATTGCCTTCGCGTACAATTCGGGTGCCCGGTTATCTCCTCGCTCATGCAGCAGCAGGGCTTCTTCGAACGGGCTTATTTTGATGGGAAGCTGAATCAGGCGCCCCCCCTTTTCGGGGAACAGATTGAGCTGGCCGCCAAGCTCAGCCTCAATCTGCCGCGTGGACAGCCCAAGGTTCCGGAGTTCTCTGGCTCGTCGGAATTGAGTCAGGGCTCTGAAGTCGTAACGCGGTTCGCCTTCTTCAGAGCCTGGAGCAGGTTCAATCAATCCTTCGCGCGTCCATTTCCGGATGGAATTTTCGCTCAATCCAAACTGACGGTTTATTTCCTTAACGGTGTACGTGGCTTGCACCCGTTGAAGTTTATTGGTTTGAACGGCCTTCGGGAACTGAACGATGATGCTCATGAGACCTGCCTGTAAGCTGTCCGAAGCTTTGAGTTTCTTATTCTACGTCAGAGCCGGCGCTATGGCATCAACAAATGCAATGGAGGAAAGCGAAATGCAGGTTTTGTCAACCCCGCTTTGGCTTTCTTGCTGGTTTACCTTCCTCCGGGTAATCGGCAGGCTGCGCAGCCTTTGACTTGCCGGTGGCCTTGATCATCTGCTGCCTCTGGGTTTTTGCCTGCTCAATGCTTTGTTTCAGTGTCTTCATCCCGTCCACTATGGGGCGGGGTTCCTCCGCGACTGATACGACTTCCTGTCCGTGAGCGGATAGCATTAGACGTGCCGGGCGGCAATGTATAAAATGCCGATTGAAAGGCAGATATTAGATGGGCATCTGGAAATCCGAGGCAAGCGACTGCATCCTGGAAAAGGCGTTGGCCGGTCAGAGAATTTCCCCGGCGGAAGCTCTGAACCTTTACAGCTCTGCGGATTTTCTCAAGGTGATGGCGGCTGCCCGTGAAATTCGCAATCGCAAACTGGATCCGGTCGTCGTCACATATACGGTTTTCCGTATTATCAACTACACGAACATCTGCAATGTGAATTGTTCTTTCTGCAGCTATCACACGTCTTTGGGATCGCCCTCCGGCAAGGTTCTGACTGTTGAAGAGATTGTGACGAAAATGCGCGATGCGATCGCGATCGGTGCAGACCAGATGTTTCTCCAGGGTGGAGTGAACCCCGGCATTCCCTTTGATTATTATCTCAGCGTTTTACACACCGTGAAGAATGTTTTTGGCCGCCACATTCATATTCGTGCTTTCTCCCCCAGCGAGCTTATGGAGATGGAACGGTTGACCGGAATGTCTCTGCGCTCGATTTTGCGGGAGCTCAAAAGTGCTGGATTGGATTCAGTGCCAGGCGCCGGCGCGGAAATTCTCAGCGATCGGATGAGGGCGATCCTTTCGCCGCGAAAATGCTCGGTAGCCGATTGGGTAAGGGTGATGGAAACCTGTCATCAAGAGCAGCTTCCCGGCAGCGCCAACATTGTCTTTGGATCGGAGGAAACCCCCCATGAAATTATCGATCATTTAAGAACCGTGCGCGAACTGCAGGACCGAACCGGAGGTTTTCTGGCCTTTATCCCTTGGATTTTTCAAAGGCAAACCGATCAATTCAAAATCCGCAGCATTCCGGCTCACGAATATCTGAAGATGCTCGGAATATGCAGAATTTTTTTCGACAATATACCGCACATCGAAGCTTCCATCCTGGTTCTAGGCCGGGGGACGGGATCAATGGCGCTGCATGCCGGCGCCGACGACATTTCTTCGGTGGTCATTGAAGAGAATGTCCTGAAAAGCCATGGCCTTGATACGGAAGAAAAAGCGCGTGCATTTATTTCCGAAAGCGGCTTTACCCCAGCCAGGCGAGATCTTCTGTACCGGACTGTTTGTTAATCGACTGATAGGAACTTGCGTGTACGTGGCCGTATTCGGATTTTTTTGCTCAGGATTCCCTGAAAAAACCGTCTACATCTACGGCCACGTGTACGCACCGTCTACGAGAGACGTCCACGATAGCGTCTACTTTCCCCGACGTTCCGGTTCAGAGCTCTTCATGCGCTTTTGCTCCTGCTTGTAACGATCCTCACGGGCGTCTTCCATATCCTTGGTTTGCTCCTGCTGCTTTTCATCCACAAACTTACGGATGTGTCGAAGCGAATCCTTTAGATCCTGACTCTTTTCCTGGAAACTTTCCGGAGTGCTGATAACGTGGGGAGTTATCAGTATGATGAGTTCTGTCCTATTGGTAGTCCTTTGGGTATGGCCAAAGAGGCTTCCTAATATGGGGATTTCGGATAATAGCGGGACACCGGCTCGCCCGACACTGTTATTATCACGGATAAGGCCCGCAATCGCGACCATTTCCCCATCCTTGACTGAAAGGGTTGTTTGCA
>JAHFUH010000104.1 GCA_023265215.1 Acidobacteriota bacterium | reverse complement strand
CATCAGGGTGACTCGGTTGAAAAACGGCGCTGATGTGATCGACGCCGGTGTCGAGGCGCCGGGCAGCATGGAAGCCGGCCGGCTATTCTCCTGCGCATGTATGGGCGGGTTGGGTCAGGTTAGTTTTAATCAACAGATTTGCGATTTGGAGAATCCTGATTTTTGGCTGCCTGCAGTAGCGGTTGCAGTCAATTATCCGCATATCGCCTGCATGGCTTCCCAGTACGCGGGCTGGGCTGTCCGGCACGACGGGTATTTCGCCATTGGATCGGGTCCGGCGCGCGCTATGTATGCCGATGAGGAAATCTATCAGAAACTCGATTATAGGGACCAGGCGAAGACGGCGGTGTTAATGCTGGAAGGGCGTGAACTGCCGGGCGAAGAAGTGGCGGCCTTTGTGGCGGATAAATGCAGGGTGCGGCCGGGACAGCTCAGTTTATTGATTGCGCCCACCGCGTCCCTGGTGGGCTCTGTCCAGGTTGCTGCGCGGTCTGCAGAAACAGGCTTGCATAAAATGACGGAACTTGGCTTTGACGTCCGGCAGGTTGCGGCGGCATACGGCGTGTGTCCACTGGCGCCCGTTGCCGTTGATGATTTGCACGCGATAGGGCGAACGAATGACGCTATTCTTTACGGTGCGCAGGTGTTTTTCTCGGTTCGGGCCGAAGACAATCAAATCGCAGATTTGATAGAGAAAATTCCGTCTGCCGGTTCACGCGATTACGGCACGCTTTTTTATGACTTGTTTCAGCGCTATAACGGCGATTTCTATAAGATTGATCGTTTGCTTTTCAGCCCTGCCCAGGTGGAGATCCACAATCTGAAATCCGGGCGTACATTCCGCGCGGGCCGGTTAAATCCCTCTCTTTTGCGGAAATCCTTTTTTGAAAGCTAGATATGCCGACTAAAATCGGGATCCTGTCATCGCAAAGAGGCTATCATGTGCTGGCGCTCGAAGAAGCTATGCGGAACAGGGGTTGCGATCCGGTTTTTTTCAATATTTCGCGTCTGGCCGGCTGGATCGGCGGAAGCCCTGCTCTGCAGGTGCGGGGTGTACCGGTCGATGATTGTCGGGCTTTAATGGTGCGCACCATTCCGACAGGTTCTCTGGAGCAGATAATTTTTCGGATGGATGCCCTGCACCGGCTGGAAAAACTCGGGGTGCGAGTGATCAACTCCGCTTCAGGCATCGAACGCACCGTAGACAAGTATTACACGTCATTTTTGTTGGCGGACGCCGGCATCCTCACTCCGCGCACGCTGATCACCGAAGATTTTGAAACAGCCTTGACGGCGTGCCGGGAAATGGGTGATGTGGTGATAAAGCCGCTTTTCGGATCGGAAGGGAAGGGTCTCGTTCGAGCCAGCGATGAAGAGACCGCTTACCGCGTGCTGCGCGCCTGGGAATTGAATCGGTACATTTTTTATATTCAAGAATACCTGCCTCACTTCCAGCGGGACATCCGGGCTTTTGTGGTGGGCGATAAGGTGGTTGCTGCGATGCTTCGCCGCGGTACGGGATGGAAGACCAATTTTTCACGCGGAGCGGAATTGGAGCCAATCCAATTGGATCCTGAGATGGAAGCGCTGGCAATCGAGGCAACGCGGTTGCTCGGTCTGGATTATGCGGGAGTGGATCTGATGCCGGCCGAGAATGGGAAAACTTACGTGATCGAGATTAACAGCATACCCGGCTGGCGCGGCCTGCAGTCCACCACTTCGCACAACATCGCCGGGTGCATAATCGACTATCTATTGAGAAAGTAGCCTAACCAGAAAACATCGGAGTCGATGTTTTACGGATTCGACCCCGAATCCGAATGCATCAATAGTTCTCCTAACCTTGGAAATTCTCGACGGCTGCTATCAATGCTTCGATGTTTTCGGTCGGGACGCCGGGAGGCATGCCGCCGCCGCAGGACACTATCAGGTGAGAACGATCTTCCAGAGCTTTGAGCATCTCGACTACCGAACGGGATACATCGGCCGGAGTTCCCGCAGCCATTACTTCGCGGGTGTGGATGTTGCCGAGCAGTGTGATCTTATTTCCCGTCCAGCTTTTCATATCGGTCAATGTATGCTGGAAACCAAAATTCAGAAGATTGATGCCGATATCAGGAAGTAATGGAGCACAGGCTTTGCAAGGCGCGTCGTTGTGGAAGAACTTTACAGTGACGTCCGGGCTGAAGGCCCGCTTTAAATAGGGTAGCGCAAAAATTTCAAAATCGCGGCGGCTGATGAACCCGACGATGTCATCCAGCAGCAGGATTCCATCAATTGTGGGAAAGCATTCTCGCTGATAAGCAATCCATTCCACCAGGAAGTCGGTGGTAATTGTCAGCAGGCGGTGCATCAATTCCGGATCCGTCTTGATGGCCGTCAGGAATTCAGTGACGCCCATCAGGAAGGTCGCTATGTTGAGAGGGCCTCGTGCCACTGCGAAACGGATTTTGTGGCCCGATTCCTCGATTTCGGGTCTCAACCGCTTTAGACGCTTGATCACAAAGGGCAGCAATCCATCCTTGCGCGGATTTGGCTTTTCCAGGCGCTCGACATCGGCGGGCGAGCGCAATATTTTTTTGGCGAAAGGGAATTCGTTTTCTTCCCAGACAGTAACGGCGCCGAAGGCTGACGGTTCGGTGCACATGCCGTATTCGGCCCAGAATCCCGGCAGGAACATTGTTTTCGGGAAAGTCCGGATGGCTTTG
This sequence comes from Acidobacteriota bacterium, assembly GCA_023265215.1. Taxonomy (GTDB): domain Bacteria; phylum Acidobacteriota; class UBA6911; order UBA6911; family UBA6911; genus UBA6911. The sequence continues at coordinate 9,649 of JAHFUH010000104.1, read as the reverse complement.
ATGTTGTTTTCGAAGAATACGCGCTCGTCTGTGAAATAATCCAGGATGGAGCTTCCGGCCCAGCAGGGAAGCCATGGGCTGTCGATAATGAAGCCGGTCGGCAAAACAGGAAGAGTTTTTCCCTGGATCACCGCACCAAGCGTATTCCACTGTTCATCGTTCATGTAAACCTCTTTTGGGGACTGACGACGCTAAATTTTGTATTCAGGACACATCTGCATTTTAAGGTTCGAAATTTACCACTTACAGTCACAAAAACAGCCTGGATTTTGCTTTTAATGAAATTTTTCCGATTCTGGTGAAACATTAGGTGGGCAGGTCATTCCGTTACGAAGCGATGCTGCATTCCAAGCATTGTATTTCGTGACAACAGGAGCAACAAATGCCCAGAACTAAAAGATTTCTTTTGCCCGGACATATCTATCACTTGACGCATCGTTGTCACAATGGGAGTTTTTTTCTCCGTTCTAACAATATTCGCGATCAATATCGTCTTCGGTTATGGCAGGCTATTCGCAAATTCAGCATATCCATACTGAATTATTGCATCACGTCCAATCACACTCACATGTTGCTCGTTGTTCATCGCCCCGCTCGATTAAGCGCTTTTATGCGACATCTCGAGGGCGAATTTGCCTCCTGCTATAATCGTCTAAAACATCGCTGCGGGGCTTTTTGGAACGAGCGATATCATGCCACGCTTATCGAAGACGGCTGTCATCTATGGAATTGCATGCGCTATATCGATTTGAACATGGTAAGAGCCGGTGTTATTCGACATCCAATTGATTGGCATTGGTGCGGTTATCAGGAAATTGTGGGACGCCGGCTGCGTTATCGCGTTCTGGATTTAAATGAGCTGTTGAGGCTGAGAGAACAATATGACCTCCAATCATTTGCCTCTTGGTACAACGTTGAATTGGATCAGGCGCTCCAGAGAGCATGTGGACGCCAAGCGTTTTGGACCGAAAGCATTGCCGTTGGCAGTGAGGCTTTTGTTCGTGACATTACTATGTCATCAGTCCATCGGAAAAGACTCATCTTTAAAAAAGGTTCAGAAGACGATTGGTATGTATGTGATTCAATGGGGTCTTATTTCATATCGACTCCCCAAAAATCCTGAGTAATTTAGCTTAAAGTCAGAAAATCTTGTGATTTTTAGCCTGTAAGTACTCTTAAAATGCCGTTTAACATAGCTTAACTATTATTCTACAATAATTAAGCGTCGTCAGTCCCCGATGCCCCGATGCGTCGTTTTATTTTTGTTTTTATTACTATCAAATAAGGCTATGCAAACAATTGCACAATTGGCTCAGGTGGCTTGCGTGCTGGAAGCCTGCGCCCCGAAACCTGGGAACGTAAACCGATTGCACGATTTTCTGGATACATCCCTGGAAGATTATCTGATCAGTGCAATTGCGATTGGACCGGCTTTTGAGAATGCAGCGCAATATGGAGTCGGTCCAATGATCTGGCACGCCGTTTCCGACACCCGTAAACTGGTGCGATCCAATACGAATTTGGGCATGATTCTTCTGATGGCGCCTCTCATTAAAGCAAGTGTTGTCGAAGATCCGAAAGATATCAGGCCGCGCCTGAGTGCCGTTTTAAAATCTCTCACTGTGGAAGATGCAAAATTTGCATATTCGGCCATCCGATTGGCGCAGCCAGGAGGGCTCGGGATTGTTCATGATTCGGATATTGCCGGAGAGCCATCCGTTACACTGCTTCAGGCAATGGCGATGGCTCAGGAGTACGATTCCATTGCGCGTGAATACGTCACTGATTTTGCAATCAGCTTTGAGATCGGGCTGCCCGCTTTGAGCCAAGCTTTATCCCAAGGTGCGGATTTTTCCAGTGCAGTGGTGCAGGCATTCCTCACTATTCTAAGTAAGACGCCGGACACCTTGATTGCCAGGAAAAAAGGGATCGAATCAGCGCGCGCAGTTTCGCAGCGGGCAGCTGAGACTCTCGCACATGGTGGAATTTTCACCGCTAATGGAAAAGCAGCATTGACACAACTGGATTGTGATCTGCGCGATCCGGCGCACACGCTAAATCCAGGCACAACCGCCGACCTCACCGCCGCAGCTATTTTTCTTTATATGCTCCTGAAATAGGCGGCAGGGCGATCAGCAGGAAGAACGATTTCATGCGGATTCGCGTGTGCGATCAATTATCCAACTGCGCGACTGATTTCCGGGATTCAGCCCCGGCGCTCAACTCAGACTTGACAAAGAATGCGAATAGAAGGGCTGCTATGCTTGCCGCGGCGCAGATCAGCAATGCCGTGTGGTAGCTTCCGGTCAGATCGAAGATATACCCGGTCAGGAGCGGCCCCAATGCTGCTCCAATCGTATATCCGAACCCGATGCACCCATAAATCAATCCGTGAGCTTTGAGCCCGAACATCGAAGCTACCAGCGGCGACTGTGACGTGCCGATTCCTCCCTGTGCGAATCCGATTAACACGGCCAGGACGAAAAAAGCCCAATGCGCCGGCACAATGACGATGAAAAAGAGAGCAATGGCAGACAGCAGAAAGCAAAAAATGAAAATAGGTTTGTTCCCGGTTTTGTCTGCGACCGTTCCCAGGATGATCCTGCCGGCAATCATCAGAGCGCCGGTTGTCGCAAGAACATTCGCCGCCCGTGTTGAAGCCATCCCGGAGCTGATTGCGTCCGGCACTATGTGAACGTTATAGGACATGATGAAGATGCCGAACCAGAAAACCATAACAAAGACTGTCCAAAACTGAGGAGTGTGCAGGGCTTCTTTGAAGGAATATCCTTCTGCCGGTTTTGATCCGCGGTTCTGCCGGCTTGCATCTTCACCGTAAGGGACAGCATCAAGGATCGCCGGATCGCGAACCATGAACTGGGCTGCCGTCAATACGATCGCCAGCACAAAAATGCCCATGATTACAAAGGTGGTTCTCCATCCATAGCGCTCGATCAGAAAAGCGGTAACGGAGGGAATGATCAGCATCCCGGCGCCGGCGCCGCTCGCGACCATGCCGGTCATAAGGTTTCTCCGGGCGTTGAACCACCGGGCTGTCATTGAGACCAGCGGTATAAACATTGCGCCCATCCCGACCCCGATGACAACGCCATAAATGAGAAAAAGCTGCCATTGAGAGTGGACCATTGGCATCATGCAATAGCCCAATGCCACCAGGATGATGGAGATAGATAAAACTATCCGTGGGCCGAACCTGTCCGCCAGGCCGCCCGAAACCAGGGAAAATACCCCTTCCAGAAAAAAGGAGATGGCATAGGCTGCGGAGGTTGTCGCTGCATTGAAGCCCAATTCGTGCCCCATGGGCTTGAAAAAGACGCCGTAGGCGAATCGAACACCGTAGGTTGAAAACAGAACAAAAAAAGACGCGATTGCTATTACAAATCCGTAGAAAAGCCTTGCATTAGATTTCATATCAGCCGCGCATCATGCTAACCGGCATTATAGCAAAGATTTTGCGGGCTTTTGGGATTTGGGTTTTGAGCGCCGGCGTTCTGCCCAAGGCTGTATGGTTTTGGTTATGGTCGCGTAGCGGCCGTAGCACTGGGCTTTGCTGCGCCGCGCTTTCAGCGCCAGCAGTACTCTCGCTTGCCACTCCTCGACGATGTCACCGCATCGCTTGCGTCGCGGCACCTTGCATCTGTCCGCGCGAAGCCAGGTACGCGGCCCCTCCTAGTACTCGGACAGGCTCCTCGATCTCCGTGCTGGGCTTCAATAATTTTGTGCGGATAAAGCCTGTACAATCTGGATAAGGCTTTGCAGCTTAAGCGCGCCTGGTTCCATGGAACGGACGTAGCGGATAGCGCTATCAAAGTTATCGCGAGACAACTCGGCAGTCAGAAAGGCCTCGATCCGGTCTGCTTCACTCGCGTACCCGGGCAGTGTAATTGAAAAATTCGCGACGCCGGATTGCATTACCGCAAATTTTGTGGCTCGTGCCTGTCTGTCCAATTGTTCCTGTCTGAGCTGATCTGCAATGATATAACCGGTCTTCAGCAGTTCCGTATCCACCTCTCCATCCGCTTGCCGGTAGGCTCGTACCATATTTTGCAGCATCTGGGATCTCTTCTGGACAGACTCGATCTGGGGGAGCAACGGCTGTGCGATTTCCAGCGCAAGGCCGGCTAAATCAGGATCCTGGTAGGAGGCGGAATTGGCCAGGTTGATCAGCTTGTCAATGTCTTCCGGACTTTTTACAAGATTTCGCAGTTTTTGTTTTACCATCCCCGGATCGGTTTCGGATTTCCCCTGCAATTCCTGCAGCAGATTCCCTGTGCTGTTATTTGAGGAAATGACGATGGAGCTCCCGACCGACCCTCCAGTTCCTGAAGTCGCGTTGCGCGGATCATAGGTCATAATGTTGATCGGTTGGGACCCATAATTTGATCCGAACAGGGCATCAATGCCTCCAACGCTGTCCAGCTTTGATTCGAGCCCAGGCATTGCATTGAGAGCTCTCATGGTCAAGCCGGGCTTTGAGTAAAAACTGCGGATGGTGCTCAGGATTCTCGACTCGCTGCATGTCAAACCCACAGTCTTGTCGCCGGACTGAAGCTTTGCTGCGCAATTGTTTGCCGGCGGCTGATTCTTTAACTGTGTTATCCACTGATTCAATGCAGTTTCGGCCCTGGAGGAATCGAGTGAAGCTGTCGCTGAAATAAAATTTCCATACTCTTGAATGACGCGCGGATCATTTGCTTGCTGGGAAAAATTATTCATCGTCTGATCGATGACTCGATAGGCATCCTCTTTCTTCCCCTTGTTCATCAATCTTTGTGCTATCTGTCCAGCCGTTGAGTAGTTATAGGATCCACTATCCGTTGACTGAGATAGGACTTCGTAAGCTTTTTCCGGATTTGAATCTATCAGACGCCACATTAATTGGCTTTTAATCTGAGTCTCCATATTTTGGCGATACTTGGCCGCCGCGTCGCCAAGAGACGCCGGCGGATCGGGCCAACTGCGGATCTCTGCCAAAATCTTTTCGTAATCCGGGTCGGCTGCCAATTGAAGCAGCGATATCGCCGCTGATGTCATTCTCTGGTAGGAGGAATAATCGGAAGCCTGCGCAGCCCGGGATCTTAAATCCCGGGTGAATGAATCGACAATGCCCTTCGCCTTTGAACGGTTCAGGTTTTGCCAGCTCTGAACAAGGGAGCTGAGATGTTCGGTCGGGTAGGGATCGATCGTTGGGACGAGGTCTGTGGCTTCCTGCAGCGCCTGGCGCGCATTTTTCAGCTGGTCAACTGGTATCCGCAGACGATGGGCTGAACGCTTGAGTTCTTTTGATGCCGTACTGGCCACAACAACCCTGGGATTTTGCGCGAAGGCCTGAAATTGAAATAATGCAAAAAAGACGAACGAAAAGGTTCTTGTGAATTTCATGCTGCCTCCCGGTCTTATTTAAATTTAGACGCCTCAGACCCTAGAAAGTTCGAAATTTGATGAAAAAACTAAATAAATAGCACGCGGAGTGTGCAGAATGCACGGAAGAACGCCGAATGCTTTTTCCCTCGCATTCTTCTGCGTCTCGCCAATCAATGGGATCTGCTATTCTTGAAGAACATTGCGATTCAGATTTGGGGAGGCCGCGATTTTTGAGATTCTATGATTTTTGATACTCATTGCCATGGATACTTGGAGGGATTGAACCACAGGCAGCCACAGGTGCGCGAAAATATGTGCGCCGCAAATGTCCGGCGATCAGTCCAGGTTGGTGTCGATTGGGAACTGAGCCGGATGGCGCTCGATCTAGCTCGCGATTGGGGTGACCAGACATGGTGTTCAATTGGACTCCATCCCACGAGCTGCCAGGATTTACCGGCAAATTCTGCGCAGGGTTGGGCTGATCGATTGGAGAGCCTTGTTCATCACAACAGGGACAAGGCCGTAGCCATTGGCGAGATCGGATTGGACTATTATCACCTGACGCCCGGGAAAGAAACCGTCCAAAAAAGAACGCAACGGGAGTTTTTTTGTGCACAGGCAGCGTTATCTCTTAGGCTGGATCTCCCGGTAATAATTCACAGCCGCGATGCAGCGGATGAAACCTCAAACCTGCTGAAGGAGTGCGGCATCAAAAGGGCTGTCATTCATTGTTTCAGTGAAGACCTGACTTTTGCTCAGGATCTGCTGGCCTGGTCTGACGAGGTATATTTTTCTTTCTCTGGAATCCTGACTTACAAGAATGCTGTTGCCGTGCAGGATGCAGCGCGAAATTTGCCCCTGGAACGGATCCTAGTGGAAACGGACGCCCCGTTCCTTGTTCCGCAGGCTGCGCGAGATTCCATCACGATAAACGAGCCGGCATTCGTGCGGCATGTTATGGATTATCTTAAAACTCTTCGAAGCGAGCCCGGCGATTTTGTGGAACGGCAAGTCTGGGAAAATTCAAACAGGTTTTTCCGACTTGTTTGAATTAGGGAAGGGCCGTATCTGAGGGTTATTGTACTCATTTATAGGGTTGTTCGAGGGATTAGTTTCAAATTTGATACGGCCCATATGACTACAGTCTAGAGACTGTCGCTCTTCAAGTCAGTGATAGAAGTCACATATATCCGATTCAATGCCTTCAAAATCCTTTCTTTGGAAAAAGAGAGGGTGCTTCATCTCGCGCCACCATACTCTGCCGATAATTCGCTTGGACTCTCAGCCTTAATCATGTCCGCGCTCACTATATATCGTTTCGGGGCGTTGCCCAGGTAGTGGAACGGGTAGCACGTGACGAGTGTCAGGGTGGGATTCTTTGTGGCGGACAACACTTCGATATCTTTGGGCTTGACTATATCCATGCTGTTCACGCGGTAAAAGAACCGGCCATTCAGTGTTGTCAAAACTATTGTGCTGTTTTGTTTAATATCTTTTAAACACCGGAAAAAACCGTCTCTGTGGCCTGAGATTCCCAAATTCCCGGGCTGGCCAGGCAAGGACGTCCCCTCAATGTGCCCAACTGCGCGGTTGAGCGTCCAATCATCGGTTCCCTGCAGAAGCATTACCGATAAACTTACTGAGGGAATTTCAAGTCTGCCAAGCACGGACCCCGGAGGAGGAACGCTGGATTTTTTATATTTGTTCAGACGGCTCTTATCCCAGTTTTTTCCACCATCCGGGACTATTTCCGGGGCATAAATCATCCGGCGAAGCCGATCTTTTTCATCAATTCCGGAATGTGAACTCCCGGATGGCAGCGGTTTTTCCCTCATCTGCGCTATTCCGAAAAGGTCTTTAATGAAACCCTTTATGGAAGGAGTTTTCCTGCTTAGTTGTGCGCTAAATGTGTAAGAAGTGTATTTCTGGTAGAAATAGGAATAGAGCTTTGCGGATCCATAGAAACCAAGAACAAGCAAACCCGCAATCAGAAAAAATTTCTCCAAAAAGCGCAGCAGCTTCTTCTTCATCCTGAACACCCGTTTTCAATGATACCGGAAATGTGGCTTGGTTTCAGGATCTGGAAGGGTGCAATCGGAAGTGCGAGTCAAAAGGCAAAAAGAACAGCGCCTGGGAGCGCCGGCGTCCTCGCCGGCACATATTCACGACTACCAGATATGTTTGCCAAAAAACCTACAAGTCGCTGCAGCTCTTTGATTAATTCGGAAATTCCCGATGTGCGCACCTGCCTGCCGGCGAGGACGCCGGCGCTCCCAGGGCATAAGTCCATTAGGCCTTGACTCGCACTTCCGATTGCACCCGATCCGGAAGACAGAAGCTGGAGTTACAGATTCTGTGCGACGGCCGTTTCTCTAAACATTCCGGCTTCCGGCTTCTGGATTCTTTTTTGGTCAATGTCCGAGTTCGAGTTTCTTTGTCCGAGGCGGCTTTGCCAACCAGATAAGAGGGAGGATCAGGAGAAAAATCACTCCAAATAACCTGAACACATTTACGAAACTCAGCATGGTTGCCTGTTGCTGTACGATTCCAAAAATGGATGCGTGCGCTTTTTGCGATGCGCTGACGGGATCCGAACCGCTTGCCATCATCGCAGAACGCGTCCGGTCCAGCATTTGCTGTGTTTGGAGCGCATAGGGGCTGATATGAGTCCCGAGAATATTTGTGTACATCTGGCGATTCCGTTCCAGCATCGTTGCGGCCGTCGCAATGCCGATGCTTCCACCGATATTCCTCATCAGATTGAATATGCTGGTTGCATTGCCCATTTCTTCTTTCGAAATGGCATTCATTGCAATGGTCGTCATGGGCACGAATAGAAAACTCATTGAAATCCCCTGGACGAATTGAGGCCAGAAGAAGTCCCAGTAACCTGCATTGAGATTCAGTTGTCCAAACCAGAATAGCGTGAAGCCACAAATTACTATTCCGGCCACCAGGAATTTTCGTGCCCCTATTCGATTCATTGTCAATCCGACGACGGGCATGAAAAGCATTGAACCGAAACCGCGCGGTGCCATCGCGATACCTGCCTGCAGCGAAGGATATCCCAAAAGTGTTTGCAGGAGGATCGGCATCAAAACCAGGCTGCCGTACAGGACAAATCCAACTATCGTCATCATAAACACGCCCACTGCGTAGCTGCGATCCCTGAATACCCGGAGATCAAGGATCGGGTGCCTGGCAAAAAACTCATAAGCTATGAAGGTCAGAAGAAGCACCACCGCAATAATCGCCATGATCGTGATCATGTCCGATGAAAACCAGTCCTCCTGTTGCCCTTTATCGAGCACGATCTGCAAGGCTGCCATTCCCAGGGCCAGCATGCTGATTCCCCAATAATCCACGCTCTCCGCTTTTTTCTTTAAATAGGAAGGGTCAAAAACGAACAGCTTGGCCATTACGAATGAAATGATACCGATCGGTATGTTGATATAAAAAATCCAACGCCAGCTGTACGTGTCGGTTAGCCAGCCGCCGACAACAGGGCCGAGAATAGGAGCGGTGACGATGCATAGAGCCCAGGCAGCCATTGCCTTGCCGCGTTCTTCCGGTGGAAAGGCTTCGAGCATAATGGACTGGGAAAGTGGCTGCATCGTTCCGCCCGACGCGCCCTGTATCACCCGGAAGATGATAAGACTGGTGAGATTAGGCGCCAATCCGCACATAAAGGATGCTGTGGTAAATGCTGTTATTGCCAACAGGAGAAGCCGTTTGCGGCCAAACTGCCTTGCCAGCCAGCCGGTCATCGGCAGAATTATGGCATTGGCGACAAGATAGGATGTCAGCGTCCAGGTTCCCTCTTCAACTGTGGCGGACATTGAACCGGCTATGTGGGGCAAAGATACGTTCACCACGGTTGTATCCAGAACTTCCATGAAAGTGGCGAACACAACGGAAAGCGAGACAATCCAGCGATTTACATGTGGCGTGGCTTCAGTCATCGATACTTAGACCCAAAAAATCGTCAGTATAGCATCAGATTTCAGCCGTGCAGACTCCTTTTCCCATTAGAAACACCTCCACACGCACTTTAATGTCCACGCTATACGTCAAGAAGATCTTGTCGAACTCAAAGACCAGAGTCGAAAAGACAAAGACCATGATAGATGGGACAAATACCATGGTCGGAGTGACAAAGACCGTGGGAGCTGCGACAAATACCATGGTAAATGAAACAAAGACCATGGTAACAAGGGTAAATACCGTGGTCGAAGCGGCAGATACCATGGTATCCACGGCAAAT
>JAHFUH010000103.1 GCA_023265215.1 Acidobacteriota bacterium | reverse complement strand
CCGCCGGAGTTGTTTGGAATAGGAAAACAGTTCTGAAACTCGCTCATTGGGTTATAATTTAAAGCAAAATGGAACCCTTGGCTGAGATTAGACTTGACGCGATTGATGAGGTTTGGTGATGACGGCAGGGAGTGTATGGAAAATCGTGGTAATGGTGCTGGCGGGCGGTGGATTGCTGGCGGCGCAAACGGTCCCGTCCGACTGGAAGGTTCTTCGGGATGAAAAGGGCCTGTGCCAGATAATGCTTCCGCCTGATTGGATTGTGGACAAGGACAACCCCGGAACGGCGAGCACAAAGGACTACGGCATGAAGGGCGGTTTGGCGGTTGTGCTGAGCGATGCCTACAGCAAGATGGCCGCCATGCCTGAGTCGGTGCGGAAGATGTTCGGGATCGAGAAGATGATCGAAAACACCGACAAGCGCGTGTTTTACACGGACAAATCCGGCAATGTCACCAACTACAACGTCAGCATTCCGGGGAAGACGGGCAAGTGCGACGTACAGCTTACGGCGTTTCCTGATATCACAGAGGCCCTGGCGAAACAGATCGCGCTCAGCCTCGGACCCGTAAAATAGAAGTTGTCTCGGAGTTATATAGTGACAAGCGACCTTGGAGCGCAGGCGTCCCGCCCGCACCCCTCTCGGTCTTGGCACCTGTTTATGCGGACGAGACGCCCGCGTTCCAAGTTCTGCAGCGGAAATAAGGGTGGTTTGGAAGGCAGTCCAATACAATCCAAATCTTCTCGATGGCGTCAGTCAGATACGACCAAAGACAAAACTTCGTTCAGCTGAGAAACCTGAACAGCTGGGTCCGGCACGAACAGTCTAATTCCCTTTCAGCAAATCCTCCAGCATGGACTCAGGAACTTGCACAGCAACCACCTCTCCTCGCACAGTGATGACGCCGTTGGCCAGGATCCATTCTTCGACGATTACTTTGCGTCCCTTGTGTTCCTTAACCTTGCCGCGCACTTCAAGCTCGATGCCAAGAGGTGTCGGCTTGATGTAATCCACATGCAGGGATGCAGTGAGAGTGCGCGTGTTGGGTTCTGCATTTGGATCCGCCTCTTTCGCGGCTTTGTAGATCACAGCAGAGGCTGTCCCTGTGCCGTGACAATCAATGAGGGATGCAAGCAATCCGCCATAAACATAACCTGGAATTGAAGTGTGATAAGGCTTGGGCCGGAAGCGGCAGACAGACTCATCGCCATCCCAATAGCTTTTGATCTGGTGGCCCTGCTCATTGAGTTTGCCACATCCATAGCACTTTGAAAGGACGTCGGGATAATGGTCCTGGAAGCTGAATTGATCCATACACGTTCTCCTCTACTCAAACTGCGGACCCTATACCGAGTGTTATAGGCGAATGACGGCAACCTCCGAAAGGGCAAGCCTTTAGGAGTTCCTAAATGGGCCTTATACACATCGTCATAGGTAATTGCGCATCATGGCAAAGGCCCGAAGGGTCGATAAAAAATATTCCCGGCCTTGCGGCCGGGAATAGAATCAAGGCTTCATGAGCGCTGAAGCCGCGGCACCTTCATTTTTCGCCTGTTCCGGCCCTTCAGGCCTTAAAAATACAACCTGATGAGCATTTATTTCTGACGTTCTGCATAACAAGTGAGCACGCCGCAAAGCTGCGTCAGAATTTCCCGGTCGGTTCGTCCGCTTTTTTCCTACTCACTCATATCGTTTCTCGGTGTCGTATTTCTCCTGAAGGCCGATGATCCGGTTGAACTCGTCGAACGTCAGCATGCGGTCGAGATCTTTGCTCGTCGTCTCTTTGGTTTTGAGAATACGATAGGTTTCCATTACAGCTTTTGCCGCAGCATAGAGGCCGGCGAGTGGACAAACGATCAGCTGAAACCCAAGTTTTTTGAGTTCCTTTCGAGTCAGGTGCGGGGTGAGGCCGCGTTCGATCATGTTCGCCACCAGCGGAGGCGACAGCTCGCGCCCGATCTGCCGCAGTTCCGCCAGCGACAGGGGCGCCTCCACAAAAAGGGCGTCTGCGCCAGCCTGCTTATACAATTTGCACCGCGCGATGGCTTCGTCCAGGCCGAGCGGCTGGCGTGCATCAGTTCGGGCTACGATAAACAAGTCTCGCCCGCTTTCCTTCGCCGCGTCGCGCGCGGCACGGATTTTATTGACGTTTTCGGCGGCGGCGATGACTTTCTTGCCTCGCATGTGTCCGCACCGCTTCGGCCAAAGCTGGTCTTCCAGAAACACTCCCGCCGCCCCGGCGTCGAGCAGTTCGTGCACGGTGCGCCGGACATTGAGCGCGTTGCCGTAGCCTGTGTCGGCGTCCACAATAACCGGCGCCGTCGAATTCTTGCAGACGCGTCGCGTCGCCTCGGTGATGTCGCCGAGGGACAGCAGGCCAAAGTCCGGCTCGCCGAGCGCCGTGGCGCTGACGGAGTATCCGCTGATGAATAGGATCTCAAAGCCGGCCTGGTTGGCGATGCGCGCGCTCAACGCATCGTAAACACCGGGCATGAGGATGGTATCGCGCTTCAACGCGCGCCGGATAGTTTCTGCTGGAGTCATTTATCTATTATCCGCATTGTTCTGCAGATTTCACAGGCATTTTTCCATTTCGGCAAGGTGCCCCGTATGCGTCGCGAGCCCAGAGGACTACGGCGGCGAGGCTCGAAAATGCTCTGCCGTTCCGGCGTTCATTGCTGATAGCCTGAAAAGGTGCGACAGCAAAGTCCCGGTTGAAACCTTGGGTCGGAAGCGGCAATTGTACCAGACCTGTAAGGCATGCGCTTCAGGTAAGAGAGAGTATGCCATCCGCTTTGCGGGAGCGCTTATTTTCTGACCTTTATTTCCCGCTTCCATTGCCGACGTACAATTCCTCCTGCAGTGCAGGGTAATTTGTTACAATATTTTAGGAAAACATAAAGGAGGCACTTATGGCAGGCATGGAAAAACTAAAGAACGTTGTACGCGAACCGAATGTCGTTGAGCTAAAACCCTGGAAATCCATACACGACACTATTAAAGAGCCGATGGTTACAGGGCTGGGCACCATAGATATCCCCGAATCTGCCCTGGCGATGGGATTCGCTCGCATCACCAAACCTGATTCGCTGGGCGCCCCAACTCACAAACACCCCTTCGATCAATGGATTTACCTCATTGGGGAAACCAAAAACTTTTCCGACTTCGATGCCGATATTGAACTGACGCTCGGCAAAAAGATCGTAAAAATCAATTATCCCTGTTATATCTTCATTCCCAAGAACGTAATGCATTGCCCATTGGATATAAAACGAGTCGGCAAGCCGTTCATCTTCATCGATGCCAGGATTACCAAAGAGGCATCCGTCCGGCCGACCAAGACAGCAAAGATTACGCCGATCAAATACATCGCAAAAAATAATAAATAGGATATTACAGCTGAATCAGCACGGCTAAGCGCCGGTCCAAGTAATAGGAGAGACCCCTTCTAATACTCGGACCGGCGCCGGTGGCGAACACAGCGAATCCCCCCAGGAGCAGCCACGCTTACCCATTGACGCCTCCGGACTTGCCTTATTTGCTGAAGGCTGCTAATGAGTGGTCAATGATTGCAACTCCGCCGTCAACCAAAAGAACGGCTCCATTTACGAAAAATGAATCGTCACTTGCCAAGAAAGAACAAGTCCCGGCTATTTCCTTGGAATCTGCCGTTCGGCCTAAAGGGATGCTTTTGCCGAGCTTTTTCAATCCATCGCTCCCGACCGTTTCCTCCGGCATCTTTGTTCTTGTCGCCCCCGGTCGCGACAACATTGCTACGCATATTATTAGGGCCGTATTGCAGAGCCTCCTGAAGAGCCAGTTGAATAAGCCCTCCTTTAGATGCACAGTAAGCTGGTCTGTCAGGCAGGCATCGAACACCGGCCAGGGAAGCAATACTCACAATGCATCCACCACCCTGTTTGATCCTATAAGAAATTGCAGCCTCCATACATAAAAATGGTCCCGTCAGATTCACATCGAGGACCTGTTTCCACTTAGGGCATGCGCAAGAATTACTTGGCATTTTGCTGCCGGCCCCTAGGCGCGAGCGACGAGAACTGGGTCCGAAGGCCCAGCCATGCCGGGCTGCATGTAAGGAGTGAGCAACAACACCAGCGGGCTTGAGGGCCGCGGCCCGAAGGGGCGCGGCGCCGGGCGGGCATCTGCTTTGTTGCCACTCCTCGACGATGACACCGCATCGCCTGCGTCGCGGCGCCTTGCATCAGCCGAAGTCCGCGACATATATTGTTTTTCTAATAATAGCCTCCCTTATTGACCTGCCCCGAATGCAGCGCTATTATTTTTCCGACACTAACCAGTTTAAGTAGCTCTCCCCTACTGAATTGGAAATATTATGAAATCCGTTAACAAATTCGCTTTCTGTTGTTTATTCTTGGTTTTACTGCCCAATTTAAGTCGCGGACAAGAGAAGTATTCATTCAAATCCAATTTGGCTTCTCCCTTCTGGAGCAATCCTCGTTCCAGGACAGATTTCGTTTGGGAGATCTCCAAACCTATTGCTTTTATCGCAGGGGAGTTTGACGCCTACACCACGGCGCAACAGATCAGAAGAGGATATGTGGAATCCAATCCCCTGGACAACCTCATGATCCGGCGGGATGATCCGGCGCTGGCGAGCAGATCCGTCCTGCATCACGGTGAGAACTACGCAATTAATTCGATATTGCAATTTGCCTATTACAAGTGCGGGCCGTCCCGTTTATGCAAATGGACAGTGATTGGCGCGCGCAGTTACTTTACCGGACTGAACATTGCAGGCACTGTGCACAATCTGCGATTGCCTTAAGCAAGCAGCTAATCGTGGCGTCGCGGGAGAACCATCCATTTCAGCAACATATTTACTATGCTAATTACAATGGGGCACGGAGCAAACTCACACCACCTCAACGGACGGAAGTTGGGTTAGACCATGCTGGCCGAGATGGTGGAGCTCGCTAAGGCGCAGATTACGCATCCTGGAGGAAAGGAGAAAAATGGCCGCGGTCATGAAAAAGCCGGCTAAGCTGAATGCGACCCCAACGGAGACTGGACCGAAATGATCGGCCAGGGATCCCGCAACAAAGATCCCAACCGGGTTGACGAGCTGAGCTAATTGCAGAACGCTGGTTAGCCGTCCGCGCAGGTGGTCCGGCGCCAGGAGTTGGAGTACGGTTTGATTAGTGGTCATGTGCAGGCTTTCCATGGTTCCAGCCAAAACGAGAAAGGGGAGCGCAAGCCACATCTGACCGGTCCAATACGCAACCACACAAAACCCGGCATGTGCCAGACTGTGAACGAGCAGTGAAACCAATTGCACGAGCCCGCGCCGGTCGACCTTGCTCAAGTACGCCGTGAGCAGCCCGCCGAAGAATCCTCCAACCCCAAGCGAACCAAGCAACAAACTAAATACCCTAGCATCACCGGCCAGCACTTTCTTCGCAAACATGGGCAAGAGCGCCAGGTGCAGAGGGATCAGAAGCATGGGGTTGATGATCATCATAAGCATAAGCAACCGCGCATTCGGGTTCCGGCTGACATAGCGATAGCCTTCGGCCATTTCCCTGAAAAAGTGGCGGCGAGGCGCTGTTCTTAGAGGGCGCTTGGCTTTGATGGACAGGATGGTGGTCATAATCGCCAAATACATGCAGGCCTGGATGAAGAAGTTGTTCGCCGCGCCAAAAGCGACAATCAGGGCTCCCGCCCCGCTCGAAGCCAGCGTGCGCGCCGAACTGAACGCGATATTGTCCAGCGCAATTGCGTTGGGTACTACTTGCGGCGGGACAATATCGAAGACGAACGTCTGTCGCGCCGGCAGGTTAAATGTGTTGGCGATACCGGCGAGCAGTGCAAAGAGAAACAGGTGCCACACCTGGAGTGCACCGAGGTAAATATCGATAGCAAGAAGAAGAGTAAATGTAAATAATGACAGCTGGCTAACCGCAATTATTTTGTTCCTATTGAAGCGGTCAACGGCAACCCCGGAGATGGGCGTCATCACCAGAGTCGGAACCATCCGCATTACGTTCACAACACCGATAGTGCTGCCCGTCCCGGTTAAGGCATAGGCGACCCAGCTCATCGTGGTAGTCTGAATCCACACGGCGATGGTCGTACAGAGATTCCCAACCCACAGCAGGCGATAGTCGCGATATTTGAAAGCTTCGAACGTATTTTGCATCACGTTTAAGGTGCCACGATATAAAACCTCTCTCAGTAATGTAGCAAAAACGGGGCTCTAATCCGAAACCCAATTGCGGGCCGGAGTCTTCCCGATTATGAAAATGCACACCCCCCATTGGAGGTTGCCACATGCTGCCTGATGGTTTTTTTATACGTGAGGCTTCTGCTGAAAGAGAAATGCTATAAGGTGGATCTCAGTGGCATGGTCTGGTTGGAGCTTCACGGTTGAAGCAGCAGAAAACACGCCTGCCCTGCCCGAGGGCTTGTCAAACATATCCTCCGGCTCCTTAAGCATGATCCACTTTCAAGTCAGGCCTGCGCGCGATCAGGCGGGCAAACCCGGCGGGGATAAGCAGAGGTTTCTCCCTGCTGTCTTTGCGAAAATTCCTTATGGAAGTGTTAAGCCTAAGGTCGCACTCTTTGAGGATTTTACTCACTTCTTCCACATCTAATTGAAGTGAGCGGGAGATGGTCTCCAGGGATTGTCCATGGTAGTGAGCCTGAGAAAATACTCTCCGTTCAAGCTCGGGCCATTTAAGGAGTGTATTGCAGATTCCCTGGAATAAATCTTCACGATCTATTTTTGAAATAACGCCTGGCATCTTTGATTTCCTATCTGATTTTTTCGACCTTTCCCCCACTACCAAGAAAAGGAGTCCTGCCTTTCCCATTTTGCCCATCTATCAATATTTGTTTAGACGCAGATTAGTTAAAAATAGTTGCATTACTCTGCACCCCATAAAATATTACATTGAATAGCTGCGGTCAGCCGTCGTCACCGCGACGGATACATATTTTTCACGAATCCCGGCCTCAAAAAGCCGGGCTAAATTAATGGGCCGCTACGCGGCCAAACCATCCGACTTGATCGTAATTCGAGAATCTATGGAGAGATATGGCGTGGATTTTTTTATCGCTAATAACCTTTATAGCAACATGTTGGATTAATAATGAAATACTACTTCATTTATTAATTGACACTACTGAAATGCCGTTTTATATTGATTTTAACTAATTTGGTGCGACCAAGCGAGGTGCTGAATGTCTGAGAGAAAGCATTCGGAGCAAGAATCCACAAATAAGGTTTGTGACTATCCTCCTGACTCGAAGTCGAAAGAACTGAAACTTTTGACCAAAGACCCGGCGTATGTATGCAGGGATTGCGGGCGCTCGGCCACGAGTCATGAAAATCTCTGCCGCCCCGAGAGGATGTTTTCGACATGGTAGGCCTATGATGCTGTGGGAGTCCTCTCGCATTATTGAAATTGTTTGTAATACCGAACGCAACGAAGGGGCAGGCGATACCGGTTCTTTCCCAGAATCGCCTGCCACATAATTACTCTCCGCAGAGCGCAAAAGGCAGACTCCATTTTGGGATGTCGCATAGCCTTGAATCTGTGCTGTCATTGCAGGACTGGCACAAATAGGAAGCCTTCCAATCCAGGATTTCTCTTTTCGTTTCCTCAGTTTCCTATATCCCAACAGAACATCCAGGCAACCAAGAGGAAACTATGGACAGCCTCGCAGATCGGAATTTCGGAGTCAGGCCGGGGATTTTGGGGTAAACTTAATCTGCAGGGAATCCGACTTCTTTTGCTGCAAGATCGATCCAGGTGTAGTAATCATCACGCTTCTGCTTTTATTTGCGCTCAACGGGAGCGGCAAACTAGCGGCGCAAACTCAGGATCGAGGTGGATTACAAGCCAATCCGCAGGCGCAGACATCCAGCATTTCCCCGCGCCTTGTTTTCGATGGAGGCTTTTATATCACCACCATGGGCGATCTTCCGCGAGTGACTTTTATTGCGAGAGCGACCTACGCTGTCGCGGATCTGGCCAAGCCGAGAAACAGGGGCAGCCAAACGAAACGGACTGAGCAGCTTATGGTGAAAATATCTTTCGGATTTCTGCTGATTCTCATTGGGGCTGCCGTGCTTTGTGTCAGCCAAACTGTCATCGATGGTTTCATCGCCAAGCTTTACCGAGATTCAAATCGGCAGCAAATGCCCTATAGGCTCTTCATACCGAAGGCCTACAACAAAAGCCAAAAATACCCACTCATCCTCTGGTTGCATGGGGCAGGGGGAGCCGGCAGCGACAATGTCCGTCAGATTTCCGGAGACCAGGTGCCGGGCACCCGCATATGGTTGAAGCCGGCAGTTCAGGCGAAATACGCGGCATTTATATTAGTGCCGCAAAGTGAAGGGGTGTGGAGCGTAGGCGGCGAAGCACTCAGCCCACCATTAGCTCAGGTCCTGGCAATAATAAACTCCCTCAAGCATGAATTCAGCATTGATTCGAATCGCATTTACATAACAGGCCAGTCGAATGGCGGACTCGGGACATGGGAGTTCATTTCTAAGAAGCCGGAAGTTTTTGCTGCCGCGATCGCTCTCTGCAGTCCCCCGTTTTCTGTCAATTATGCAGTGAGACTGGCAAGGATGCCGATTTGGGTATTCAACGGAGCCAACGATGTAGCATCGGTTCTCGCCCTGTCCCAAGAGATGATCGCCGCCATCCAGAAGGCTGGAGGGGCACCCCGCTATACCGAATACAAAGGAGTTGGTCATGAGGTTTGGGAACACGCGTTCAAGGAACCCGAACTTGTAGATTGGCTATTCGCTCAACACAAGTAGCGAATATAGGTCCGATCAATTGTCCGCGCCTATAGCAGCGACTAACTCCTTGAATATGGCGGACGGATGTTTGCCAGCGCGCTTTTATGAGTGCTTGGGATAATAGCCGGCGCGGGTCACGACCTCAAGTTTGCTGTCTTTTGTGCGAAGTTTGATGGTGCGAAATTCATTGCCGGCTGTGTTGGATGGAGTGTAGCCAAGATTGTATTGATTGCGGAGTTCTTCCTGAATTTTTTCATAAATTTCTTTTAGGGACAGCTTCTTAGAAACTTCGAACTCCCGGCCGCCCGTTTCCTGCGAAAGCATTTTGAGCGTCTTCGTTCCAATCGCCCCCTCATCCCGGTCCATGCCTCCACCGGATCTACCACCATAGGCGCTCGAATCGAAATAGCGGATGCAGTAAATCAACGCATCCGCGTGATGAGCAGCGGCAGTCGCCTCCTTCTCGCCTACTTTGCTGCCATGATCCACTCCGTCCGAAATAAGGATTATGGCTTTGCGGCCTTCCTCACTTTGCAATATCTCATCGGAAGCGAGAAAAACGGAATCATAGAGCACGGTGCCGGCTCCCATCTGCCGGCGTTGCTCGCCGGGCGTATCTCCTCGCCTGCCTCCGCCGCCTCCACGGCCGCCTCCGCCACGACGCTGGCCACCAGGAATCCCGGGAATCTGTATCCCGCCCGGAAAGGTTTGGGCAAAAGAAAAGAACGGAAAATTCGAGCTGTCGGATCCGTTTCCCGGTCGACGGAGAACAGGTACACCCTTCAGCGAATTAAGCGCCTTCTGCAGTAAATCGCGAGAGTTTGTCAGATCTTGCAGCAATTCTGCTTGCGAATCGAATTGGATCACAAACGCCTGGTCCCGATCAGGACGCAGAACTTGGTCCAAGAACTGATAAGAGGCTCTTCTTTCATCCTCTATCAAATTCCGCTGGCTCTCGCTTATGTCGATTAACAATCCCATTTTCAGAGGCAGGTCTGTTTGACGAGAAAAATAGCGAATCTCCTGCTGTTTGCCATCCTCCTCAAGAATGAAATCATCCTTGGCGAGATCGCTGATAATGCGTCCATTGCGGTCGTGCACCGTGGCAAACACATTCACGACGCTGACATCCACTTTATACGTGGGAGAATCCTGGGCATGAATAAAGGCGGCTATTCCAGTCCCAGCAATCATTGCCGTCAGCAGCATTCCTGTTTTTGATAACAACATGCATCCTCTCCCCTTCATAAACAGATGTGCGCCGCCAGGATAAAGTTCAATTATGGGAGATTGGCGGCGCATTTAAACGCCATAGGCTTCGAGTCCCAAAACGAGAGCAAGAAACCAATGCATTTGTATCTCTTCAGTTATTCCGTGTAATCCGCGCATTGGAGAGTTTCAGGTTTGAAAGTGCACTTCCGCGGATCGGTAACAAGCCGGCCTTCGGCTCCCCTATTTGACTCGAATCTCGAATATGCGTGGCCATAATTTGCCGCTCACAAAGATGCGTTTCTCCCGTGCCTCGTAGGCTATCCCGTTCAGCACATCTTCTCTGCCCGTTCGCATTTTATCGGGGAGAATTCCCCTGAGATCCAGGTATGAATTCGCACGCCCCGTGCCAGGATCTATACAAAGAATCAAGTTGGTCTGCCACACATTGGACCAGATGCTTCCTTCGATGAATTCCAGTTCGTTCAGGTTGTCGACAGGATGTCCGTTCATCGTTACCGCCAGCTTGCGTACCGGTGAGAAAGTAACGGGATCAACGTAGGTTAAATTGCTGCTGCCATCGCTCATGATCAGCATTTTGCCATCGCAGGTGAGCCCCCAGCCTTCCGTGTCGTAAGTAAAGCGGCGCAGCAAGGCAAAACTCTCGCGGTCATACACAAAGCCGAGCTTCGATTTCCACGTGAGCTGAATCAGGCGGTCGCCGACCACTGCCAGTCCCTCGCCGAACAGCTCCGAAGACAGGCTGATCGATTTGAGTATCCTTCCGGTAGGTAGGTCGACACGGCGCAATGTCGACTGACCGTATAAGCCGGTGCTCTCATACAGGCATCGCTCATACCACACCAGGCCCTGCAGGAAAGCACCCGGATCGTGCGGATAATCCTTGACGACTTCGAAGTCAAGGCGGCGCGCGCTGGTCTCTTCCCCAGTCTTGGCAGCAGGATTTTTCGCACCTTCCAAGGCGAGGGCCCAAGCCACAATTCCTGCCATGATAAGAATAATGCTTGCCAGCCTTACGAACCCGGTTGAACGCTTCCTGTATTTAAATGTGCATACGGACTTCCTTTGCCACACCTGCTTCCCAACCATTTGACTCCTCCAGACTGCATTGTAGTTCTTCCTTCCATGGATCGTCGGAATAAAATTCCTGCAATTCCGAGAGCAAGAGAAAACGATGGCGTCCGGTTTGGAGGTTCTGTTCCAATGCACACAGGAATCCAGTTGTAGTTTTGGGCAATCATAATAAATCGGACGAATGGGATAAATTGTAGTATAATTTTAACGTTAAGCTGCAATCCTCATGAAATTGCTCATACTTAATATCCTGTTTCTCACAACCTGATCCCAGGCTTATTGGTGAAAGGTAATTTAGTAAGATGAACGAAGAATCGAGCCTTAACCCACCTGCAGTACCGGACCAGCCCGAGACTGATCTTGCTTCCTTGCTCAAAAGGATGCAGCAGCAATTGCTTCTTTTGGAAAAAAAGATGGATTTGTTGCTCAGCCGGTCGCAGGAAAAATCCTTTGAGGAAAGACCTTCCCAAGGCAGGCCCTTTGGAAAAAGACCCTTTTCGAAACCATTTCGATCATTCGACAATTCTTCCCGTCACGGAAAAGGAGAACGCGAGCGCAATCCCAGAGATAGGGACTCAGCCCCGGGCCACTTTTATGAGCGGCGGCCACAGGAAAAAAGTCGAATTTCCAACCCCAGGAAGAAGCCCTTTGTTTTTAAGAGAAAAGACCGGGAGTAGGCAATAGAAGATAGTTGTCATGCTCCGGGTAACAGTGTTCTACAATGGCTATTAAAATAACATAATGGAGAAAAAGCATGGGTTATCAAGATAGAGGATACGATAGAGGTCCGAGAGAGATGCATAAGGCAGTCTGTGCGGACTGCAAAAAGGAGTGCGAGGTTCCTTTCAAACCCAGGGAAGATCGTCCGGTGTATTGCAAAGAATGCTTTCCCAAGCACAAAGAGCGCGGTCGCTAAAAAGGGTAGGATTCACCCCCCCAGGCGGGACCTCACCTGAAGAACCTCCGAATGTCAAACGGCTCCCGGAAGTCTCCTGGTATACCTTTGCTGTAAATTTATTGAGAATCCAGTAGAGAAGAATGGGCGAGGCTTCATGGCATTTTTCTTAACATGGCACTGATTACCCTCGACCATGTCTCAATAGCACACGGCTATCTCCCGTTGCTGGACAATATCGTTTTGCAGGTCGAACCCTGTGAACGAGTGTGCATAATCGGACGCAACGGGACAGGGAAATCAACGCTGCTGCGCATCATAAACGGCGAGCAGGCCCCGGACTCGGGCTCCGTTCATAAACAGCCGGAT
>JAHFUH010000102.1 GCA_023265215.1 Acidobacteriota bacterium | reverse complement strand
ATGTGAGAAACAGGGCGAAGGATATCGATGCAGCTGTGAAAGCCAGGCGCATAAGGTTCGGCGCATTGGCCTGCGTCCTCTCTTGGAGCGCCAGCGCGATGAGAATAGGCATAATGCCCCATAAAATAAAACTCAGGTCAAAAAGATGGAAGGTGACAGGCGAGGCCAGATATGCAGCCATCATCTTAGCCGGATCAAGTAAATCGGTTGATGGTGGAACAGGTGACGTGAGACCAAATAGCAATGATATCCGAGCCAGCAATACCCCTAAGGCAATAAACAGACCTACGAGAGCGAATGATGCAAATCCTCCGAGTTTTTGCAGTTTCATGAGATATTCCCTCCTGATCAGCGATTGGTTATGGACCACCTTGGTTCGTGGTGGCAGAGAAACACACTGCCCTTGCGTTTATTCTTCGTTCTTGTATTTGGCGCACGTATGGCAAAATCTCTATATTCAATCCAACACTCAGTCAAGCCAATTAAGAAACTTTAATCATGTTAGATTTGCTGCAATCCCATCTAATGGGGAACGACGCGGAATAAAAAACGCTGCAAGGGGTAGATCAAATTCGTTGACTTTCTTTCGTACCGCTAAGAGTATTGATCTGGTCCGCTTTTCTGCATTGAACGTGTCTCCGGTGATCTGATGGGAAAGGACATCATGAACTGCCCGTCTTGCGGTGGAGCATTATTGGCGTCTCACAGGTTCTGCCCATCTTGCGGCACCTCGATAGGTTCATCTTCACAAGCACCCACAGCCGCCAATGCTACACCCGCTGCGGCCGGTCCCTTGCCTGCTCCGGTTGGCCGGCTGATCTCATCCGATTCATTGCCTGTCGGCGGATTCACTCCAGGAATGGTGCTGGCCGGAAGGTATCGCATCATCGGGCTGATCGGGCGAGGTGGAATGGGCGAGGTTTACCGCGCCGACGATCTCAAGCTTGGACAGCCGGTGGCATTGAAATTCCTGCCCAAAGCTTTAGCAGACGACCCCGTGCGGCGCGAGCGATTGTTTGCCGAAGTGCGCATTGCCCGGCAGGTATCGCATCCCAACATCTGCCGTGTTTACGATATCGGCGAACTCGAAGGCCGCCATTTCCTCACGATGGAATACATCGATGGTGAAGATCTGGCCTCTCTACTTAAAAGGATCGGCAGCCTGCATGGAACCAAGGCTCTTGATGTGGCGCGGCAGTTATGCGCGGGGCTTGTGGCGGCGCACGACAAAGGCGTTCTGCATCGCGACTTGAAACCTGCAAATGTAATGCTCGACGGACGAGGCCATGTCCGCATCACCGATTTCGGTCTGGCTGTGGCGGCAGGAGAAGAAGTTTCTGCGGAAGATGTTTCCGGAACGCCTCCCTACATGGCGCCGGAGCAGTTCACAGGCAAAGGCGCTTCTGTCCGCAGCGATATCTACGCGCTCGGCCTGATCTTCTACGAAATTTATACAGGGCGTCGCGCGTTCGAAGCCAGGACGCTTGCGGAATTGCGGACGAAAAAAGAATCGTCCTTACCGACCGCTCCATCGGAGATTGCGCGCGACATCGATCCAATCGTCGAGAGAGTCATTCTTCGATGCATGGAAAAAGATCCTCGGCAGCGCCCCGCTTCAGCTGCGCAGGTTGCGGCGGCTCTTCCGGGAGGCGACCCACTCGCAGCGGCGATTGCAGCGGGAGAGACGCCATCTCCGGAAATGGTGGCGGCTTCCGGAAGCACGGAAGGACTTAAGCCCTGGATAGCGTGGGCTTGCCTGGCCTTCGTAATTCTTGGATTGGGAGCGTTTGTTCTGCAAGGCAGACAGTATAGGCTCATCCAGCGTATATCATTGGAAAAGCCGCCGGATGGCATGGCAGAGCGGGCACGGGAGATCCTGACAAATTTGGGATACTCCAATCCGCCCGGAGACAGCGTATACCGTTTTGTGACCAACGATTCCTATTTCCAAGTCATTGCAAAGAGCGACAACTCTCCGAAGCGATATGAGAAACTGCCTCCCCTTGCGGTTCAATTCTGGTATCGACAATCACCCGAAGGGTTGACGCACTCCCCGCTATCGAGCGGCATCACTCCAACGGATCCCTCTTTTATAAATAAGGGAGAATCCATCATTTGGCTCGATTCGCGGGGAAATCTAACCGGATTTCAAGCAATCCCAATAGGGCAAAGTAAGCCGCCGGGTGCAGTTTCCCCGCCGGACTGGTCCCCTCTATTTAAAGCAGCCGGCTTTGATCCTGCAAAATACACTTCAGCCGAGCCCGACTGGGCGCCTCTTGCCTATGCGGATGCCAGGGCGGCCTGGAAGGGAGTGTTGCCGGATTTTCCCGAAATTCCGATTCGAATTGAAGCTGCTGCCTGGCAAGGCAAACCCGTCTTGTGGCATTTGATTGTCCCCTTCCATGAGGGATCTTCGATTTCTACGGATTCTTCACAGGCTTGGCCAATGATATCGATAGATTCTTCACAGACTCGACCCATGATATCGATCGTAGCTAGGCTTCTGATGGCAGCATGTATTGTTATAGCGGGAATGTTCTTCGCAAGGAGAAATCTGCGAATGGGGCGAGGCGATCGTCGCGGGGCTAATCGCCTGGCATGTTTTATTTTGGTTTTGGAGATGATTGCATTTATTTTTTCCGATCATCTCGGCTCAATGGCATTCCCGCTGCAGGTAGGAATCGCGTGGCTAATGTATATTGCCCTCGAACCGTTTGTTCGACGCCGTTGGCCCGGCATGATGGTCGGGTGGAGCCGCTTACTCACCGGGAAATATCGAGATCCTATTGTGGGCCGCGATCTACTTTTGGGCTCTGCCGCCGGACTGGTGGTGGCGTTGTCCGTTTATTGGGGATTGGCTCTGACTACTTTGCTCCGCCTTCCCCAGCCAAGCCCCGAGGAAGGCGGCGGTTTTGTAGGATTGGGACATCTCTATCTATTCTCTGGCTCTCGTGCGATTATCGTAGGAGTAAGTGGTGCAATAATTACCAGCATCTCTTTTGCTCTCATCGCCGGATTTCTTCTCTTCCTATTCCGGGTATTGTTCCGCTACACCTGGATTGCTGCAGCACTGTTTATCTTAATAACATGTACTGCAACCCCTGCTATTGGGGAGCCCAGGATCTATTTGTTGGTACCACTGATCGCTGCTATTCATTTGCTTATCATTTTTCGTTTTGGGCTTTTGGCATGGATGGCTGAACACCTATTTTACAATCTATTGAATATCTTCCCATTTACGAGTAACTTGTCGGCCTGGTATTCGGGAATCGGGCTTACTGGGCTAGTCCTGCTTCTTGCCTTCACATTCTACGCCTTCCACACATCCCTCGGCGGCCAGCCGATGTTCGGCCGCGCCTCGCTGGAAGATTGATTCCCTTGATAACTGCGCAATCCTAGCGATCCCGGCCATTGTTGATTCCGAGATAGATACCGAAAACCGGCCATGTCGTAAATAAACGGATCGGTAGGCCCCAGGCTCCGAAACTGGTATCAACCCTTATCTGATTTTGTTAAAATAAGCCAACTTTGTAAACTGAATTTATTGCATTGCACCGGCTGTCGACGTTGAGGTACGGCTTGTCATGATCGGCAAAACTCTCGGCCATTATCAAATCACCAGTCAACTCGGCAAAGGCGGCATGGGCGAGGTCTATCAGGCGAATGACAAGAAGCTTGGCAGGGACGTGGCAATCAAGGTCTTGCCTGAAGAGTTTGCGCGGGACGCGGACCGTGTCGCCCGCTTCCAACGGGAAGCCAAACTACTCGCCTCTCTCAATCATCCCAACATCGCCGCCATCTATGGGCTGGAAGAATCGGGCGGAACGAACTTCCTTGTCCTTGAGTTGGTGGAAGGCGAGACACTGGCTGATCGAATAAAGGCTGGCCCCATCCCTGTTGAAGAATCACTGAAACTGGCCTTGCAGATTGCTGAAGCCCTCGAAGCCGCGCACGAGAAAGGCGTCATTCACCGCGACCTCAAGCCTGCCAACATCAAGGTCACTCCAGAAGCCAAGGTGAAGGTGCTGGACTTTGGGTTGGCGAAGGCGTTTGCAGGGGAACAGGCTGCAGTGAACCTGTCGAACTCTCCTACGCTCAGCAATGCCGCCACGCAGCAAGGGATCATACTGGGCACCGCAGCATATATGAGCCCGGAACAAGCGAAGGGAAAAGCCGTCGACAAAAGGACAGACATCTTTGCCTTTGGAGTGGTCGTCTTTGAGATGTTAACGGGACGGCAATTATTCTCAGGAGAAACGGTTTCGGAGACTCTGGCTGCAGTGTTGATGAGAGAACCGGACTTCTCAATACTGCCTCCAGATTTGCATCCACGAATCCGCCTATTGCTTGAACGATGTTTGGAGAAGGATGCTAAGAACCGATACAGCGGCATTGGTGATGCTAGGGTAGACATTCAAAAAGCTCTTGCTGATTCCGGCGGCGTGTTGGGGCAGCCAGTTACGA
This sequence comes from Acidobacteriota bacterium, assembly GCA_023265215.1. Classification (GTDB taxonomy): domain Bacteria; phylum Acidobacteriota; class UBA6911; order UBA6911; family UBA6911; genus UBA6911. The sequence continues at coordinate 7,918 of JAHFUH010000102.1, read as the reverse complement.
CAGCAGAACCTCGGAGGAAGCTGCGAACAATAATCCCGTGGGTTGCACCTGCTGTCATCCTAACCGCTATCATTGCAGGAGTGGTTGTCTGGAACCTGAAGCCGCCCGAACCGCGTCAGGTCACTCGGCTCTCCTACGAGCTACCGAAGGACCAGCAGTTCGGCAATCTGCGTGATAGTGCCCTCGCAGTCTCGCCTGATAGCAGGCAATTGGTCTACTGCACCAGCGGAGGCATTTACCTGCGCTCCATGGATGAACTGGATGCCAGGCTCATTCCCGGCACCGGAGGAAATCCGCGGCTGCCGTTTTTTTCACCCGATGGTAAATGGATAGGCTACTTGTCTGGAGCAGACAACCAGTTGAAGAAGATCGCGATCAGTGGGGGGGCGCCTGTGTCTCTGGCAGATGCCGCCTCAATTGGCCCTTTAATCGGATCTGTTAGCTGGGGAACGGATGACATGATTGTCTTTGGCTCTCCCCCGGGCGGAAGAGGCATCATGCGGATTTCTGCCAACGGGGGAAATCCAGAAGAGATCATTAAAGGAGAGGGGAAGTATTTCCTCGATCCACAAATACTACCGGAGGGAAAGTCCGTGCTGTTTACGGCCGGCCTGTTATCCTCCACAATGCAGGTTGTCGTGCAAACACTCAAATCGGGAGAGCGCAAGGAATTGTTCCCGGGTGATAATGCCCAGTATCTCCCGACAGGACACATAGTTTATGAATTGGGCAATAATCTCTTGGCTGTCCCATTCGATTCTAAAACCCTTCAGGTAACAGGTGGACCGGTTCCCGTGGTCGACGGCATTTTTCGGATAGGAGGCGGGCCACAATATGCCGTCTCCGATACGGGAACGCTGGTTTATGTGCCGGGATCAGCGATTGCCGCTGCAAATGTCCAGCGTACTCTTGTGTGGGTAGATCGGAATGGCAAAGAGGAGCCGCTTGCAGCCGCGCCCAATAATTTCCGTTTTCTTAAAATTTCACCCGATGGAACGAAGGTGGCTTTGACCGTTGGACCTAGCATGAATAGTGGCATTTGGATCTGGGACTTGGTTAGAAAAATCCTAACCCGGCTGACCTTCGATCCAACCAGTAACGCTTTTCCCCTTTGGACCTTGGATGGCAAACGGATCGCCTATTTAAATGTTGACATGGGGGGGCCTAAACTCTGTTGGAAGGCAGCCGATGGAACAGGAAAGACCGAGGCTCTCGGTTCGGTGACAAACTTAATAGCAATTCCGGCTTCTTGGTCAAGCGATGGAAAAACCTTGGTCCAGATGGAAGTTACTGCATCGCACTTTGACATTGGAGCGGTGTCGATGGAGGGTGACCGCGCAAGAAAGCCGTTGCTGCATGAAAAGTATATCGAGGCCGAACCGCAAATTTCGCCCGATGGGCGATGGATGGCATATACGTCCAATGAGTCAGGCAAGTTTGAGGTATATGTGCGTCCGTTCCCTGCGGTGGACAGCGGAGGGAGGTGGCAAGTCTCCACGAGCGGTGGAGACAGCTCGCTATGGTCGCGGGATGGTCGAGAGCTGTTTTACCGCAACGGTGATGTGGTCATGGCGGTCCCGGTGAAAACAAGTCCGAGTTTCAGTCTCGAAACGCCTAAAACCCTTTTTAATGGAACGTATGTTAGTTCTAATATCAATCTTAGGGGCCTTGAACTTAATCCCTGGGACATCAGCCCGGACGGCAAGCGGTTCCTGATGATGAAGGAAGCCGGTGCCACCGCATCTGGAGCGGGAGATCCACGGCGAATCAACATCGTCTTAAACTGGCTGGAAGAGTTGAAGGGACGCGTCCCCACAGGAACAAAATGACACTGGCTACAGGAAGCAAACTTGGCCCTTACGAAATTGTTGCTCCAATCGGAGCCGGCGGGATGGGAGAGGTCTATCGTGCCCAGGACACACGGCTGGGCCGCACGGTTGCCATCAAAGTTCTTAATAAAGAACACATGCAGCGTTTCGAACGCGAGGCCCGGGCGATCGCTGCCTTGAATCATCCTCATATCTGCACGCTGCATGACATCGGTCCCGATTACCTGGTGATGGAGTATGTCGAGGGAGCCGCAATCAAGGGACCGATGGCTGTCGAAGAAGCAGTACGGCTGGCGATCCAGATTGCAGGTGCGCTCGAAGAGGCGCACAGGAGCGGCATCCTCCACCGTGACCTGAAGCCTGGGAACATCATGGTCACCAGTAATGGTGTTGCGAAACTGCTCGACTTTGGGCTGGCAAAGCTGGCCACGGGTACGGATTCGGATACGGCAAGCACCATGGATGGGACAGTGATGGGGACGCCCGCTTATATGTCTCCCGAGCAGGCACAAGGAAACGCGGTTGATGCGCGCTCGGACATTTTCAGTTTTGGTGCGGTGCTGTACGAGATCATCTCAGGCAGCCGGGCTTTTGGCGGAACCTCAACGGTCCAGGTGTTGAGCGCGGTGTTGCGCGATGAGCCGAAACCGCTGCAGACGATGCCACAACTGGAGCGCATCGTGATGCGATCTTTGGCGAAACAGCCGGGGCAACGGTTTCAGACCATGGCGGAAGTCAAGACTGCGCTGGCGCAAGTCTCCGCAAAGCCCGCAGAGCCGCAACCCTCGATCGCCGTGCTTCCATTCGCCGACATGAGTCCGGGAAAAGACAACGAGTGGTTCAGCGACGGCCTTGCAGAGGAAATGATTAATGCATTGGCCCAGATCCCCGAACTGAAGGTGATAGCAAGGACGTCGGCCTTCGCATTCAAGGGAAAACAGGAAGACATTACGAAGATCGCTGAGGCTCTCCGCGTGAGCACAATCCTCGAAGGGAGTGTCCGGAAAGCAGGGAATCGGATCCGCATTACGGCACAATTGATCAATGCTGGCGACGGGAGCCACATCTGGTCTGAACGCTACGACCGCGAGATGACTGACATCTTCGCGATTCAGGACGAAATCTCAAGGGCTATTGCAGAGAAGATGCGTGTTCAAATATCGGGAGACCGCCCGATCGTAAAGCGATACACGGAAAACCTGGAGGCCTATACGCTGTATTTAAAGGGACACTATCATCTTGGTCGGATGGCGCCGGACAGCCTGGCGAAAGGCAAAGAGTGTTTCGAGCAAGCTCTTGCAGCGGATCCTAATTATGCACTTGGCTGGGCAGGACTAGCCGACTTCTACCATCGCCTCGGCGCTTTGGGATTTATGCCGTCCCGAGGTCTCAATGCGCAGGCCAGACAGGCCGTGCTGAAGGCTCTGGAGATTGACGGAGCGCTGGCCGAGGCCCACGGAATAATGGCAGTTCTTCACGCCGACGGTTTTAACTGGAACGCGGCCGAGCGCGAATTCCACCGGGCTTTGGAGCTGGATCCCAATTCCACGGCTGTCATGGCATATTATGGTATACATTACCTCCTGCCGATGCGGCGTTTTTATGAAGCGTTTTCTATAGCTCGAAAGCTGCTGGAATTGGACCCTTTGTCGGCTCCGCGTCAGTACGCGCTCGGTTTGCGGTATGCGGCAAAAGGTCAATACGATCTTGCTATCAACCAGTATCGCAATGCGCTTGAACTTGACCCACATTTTGGCTTAGCACATCTGATGCTTGCCATTGCTCTAATTATGGCAGGCAGGTGTGACGAAGGGGTTCAGGCCAGTGAGGCTGGCGTACAGCTTACAGGGCGCGTGCATGTGCCACTGGCACTCCTCAGCTTTGCCTATGCGAGAGCCAATAGGATTCGCGAAGCACGGGAGGTTCTCGAAGAATTGCGGAAACTTTCCGAGAAGAGTTATGTGCCGAGTTATGCTTTTGCAATCACGTATTTGGGTCTTGAAGAGATTGATACCGCCTTCGACTGGTTCGAGAAAGCGATGGATGAAACACCCGGTATGATTTTCCTGAATCTTGAACCTCCATTTTTCTCTGATACGTTGCGCTCTCACCCGCGCTACCACGCCCTGCTGCGCAAAATGAATCTGGAGCCGTGAACCATCGCTTCCTCCCAAGGCGGAAGTCCAACGTTGGATTGGCATTGTGGGATGATCCCGCGGCTTGCACGGGTCGCGGAGTCCCTACTGCTTGTCAAAACCCCTATTGCCTGTCTAAGATCAAAACGTTGTTGTATTCCTCTTGTCTATTGCAATAAGTTTATCGGCCCTGGATTCGTGTACTCAGAAACGAAAAACCAACGAGAAGTTGAAGTGCTGAAAAGTGTAGGATAACTGTCAGGAGGGAAACAATCCCGGGTGTCCGCCGCTGGAGCAGATGCTAATCCGCGCGGGCTTTGAAAATCTGGAAATCCTGCATCAAGAAAAGACTTCTTCACGCGGCCTGCTGCCAATCGTATCGATGATGCAGGCCACCGACGCGCGGGAATGAAACCAAACGCGCAGATTGGTCACGCTTGGAAGAAATGGGGCGCATCACCGGTGTGTCTTTCCCAAGAGAATCGTGGATTCGGTCCGCGTGATAATAGGAAACGTAATCCCGGATCAGTCGGCGCAAATGAAAATCATTGAGGACGATCACGTGATCGAGCAGTTCTCGGCGACAACTTCCGATCCAGCGCTCCGCGATCCCATTCTGCCATGGACTTTGGAAGCTTGTTCGCTTGGGTTTGATTCCGCTGGATACCAGGAGATCCGTCACCTCTTTGCCGAACTTTGCGTCTCCATCCAAAATCGCATACCGGCAGGGACATGGTTCAGGGAATGCCTCCCGTAATTGCTGGACGATCCAGGAGCCCGTCGGGTGTTCCGTGACATTGAAATGGAGGACCCTTCGTCGACCGTGTTCGAGGACAAAGAAGCAATACAGCACTCGAAACGTAATGGTGGGCACGGTGAAGAAGTCCCTGGCCGCGATGACTTCCCGATGATTTTGCAAAAAAGTAGCCCAGAGTTTCCGTGCCTGTCCGGGAGGGGACAAGCGACGGATATAGCGAGAGACGTAAGCGTCCATTAATCGCCACCTTCAAACGCCGCAAATAGAGTCGGTACGTTCGGAGACGTCGAAGCCAAGTTTCAGAAGTTCACCGTGAATCCTCGGAGCGCCCCAGGCGGGATTCTCCTTCACCATCCGCTGGATGAGAGTTCGAATCTCGGCATCTGTTCTTGGCCTGCCAAGGCTTTTTGGCCGCGATCGAAGGCGCCAGAACAAACGAAAGCCAGCTCGATGCCAGGCGACAACGGTTTCCGGTTTGACAATGATCAGGACGTTGCTCCACGCAGGCCAAAACCGGCGGAGCAAAATCCAAAATCTCCGATCCTGAGTTAGCAGTCGAGGGCGAGGAGTTTTTCGCTTGAGAACGCCGAGTTGTTGGCGTAAGGCAAGGATCTCGATGCTGAGGTTGTAACGGGTGCGAAAAAAGGCGCTGAGACAGGTAAGAAGCCCAAGGGGAAAGTGGATCATGGCCAGGATTTATAGCACAAAGGGCAATCCATGAACCTTCGCTAACTGCCTGAACTGGCTGCCTCACGGAGTTTTGGCTACACACAACTCCCGAGTGCCAATGCTGGCATGTGCAAGGATTATTGATTGATTGAATAAAGCGTGAGGCATAGCCCAAGTTGATAATCCGCGGGGTAACGTCGGCGTTCCAAAATGCGCAAATGTTTATCCAAGTCGTCACGGACTTCATCAGGGGCATCTAGTGTCAGTAGTAGCAGTCGGTTGTAAGATGACGACAATTCTTCGATGTCAATGTCCGAATCATTCAGTTTCGGAAGCCCGGATTGGTCGTAATAGTCCCAAAGCGGTCGCATGAAGCTTTCAACCACTAGGATTGTATCGGATGTACCAAGCGCCTTTGCGGCTTCATACGCTTGCTTGTAATTTCCTTTCTGCCATCCCGTGAAGTAATAGTAAGTCGACCAGCAAAGCAGGACAGCCATCAGCAGCCCCGAGATCAGCCGCCACTTGACGGGAATGCTAGCCCAACCTCGCGCGGCCAGAAGAATCGCGACTGGAAGAGCGGCCAGGAAGTATCGGTTGTGAGCAGCGACTTCTGGAACGATAAGTCCAGAGATCAACGGCAGGACAATCAGTGCTACGGAACCATAAATAAACAGACGCCGCGTATGAAATTGGTCTTCCTTTTTGAGTCCGGCACACCAGAACACAAGAAAAAGTGCGAACGGTAACAGGAACAATCCCGCTGAATACCGCCAACCGCCGACATAAAACGAGGATCCCGATAGGGACTGACCGACTCCCCATAGAGCCGCGAGGTTCGGGCGGTGCGCCCAGAACGTCTGATAGCCAGATCCGAGATGGGCCATGTGCCAGATGGCTGGCGCTGCCAGGATGGGAACGAGAACCATTTGCCATCGGCGCAATGACACAGCACCTAGAATCCAAATGAATACGCCCCAGGGATGAGTCCATAAAGCCGCTGCGCATAGAACCATGCTTGCCCAGGTGCGTTTCTCCCAAATCGCCCAGATAGCCGCGACCACCAGCGCAAAGAGCATGGCATAAGGACGCGCTTCCTGGCTGTAAGCGAGATGAAACGGGTGCAAAGCCAAAATTCCAGCAGCTATAAGTCCTGCATAGGGCGAGACCATTCTCCAAGTGGCTGCTCCGACAAGCATCACACCGATAACCCCCCAGAGTGCGGAGAACGCCCTGATGGCAGCGATGCTCTTCCCCGCCGCTTTCATCCATCCTCGAAGAAGGGTGAAAAAGAGTGGAGGGGGGACTTCGGGAACATCGGCGCTGTTCGGCACCGGAATGATGCCGATATCTCGTAAGGTGTAAGATTCGTCATCCCACAAGCTCTGTCGCTCAAGAGACGAGAAACGCACTCCAGCGGCAACGAGCAGGACAAGCAGGGCTAGGACTGCGTATTTGAATTTATTGAATCGTGTTTCCGCCATCCAAGACTCCCTCAACCAAGTCACCGATGAATTGGATCTCAAATGACAGTGGTAGCTATAGACTCGATGGGAGATCATGATATCAGATTTTTCTGCGAGCGGGGGTCACAGGTTGATGTATACTGCCAAAACTGTCGCCAAGAGTATTAAACGGGAAGGCTTCATTCCTCTTAATTCCCGATCTGAGAAGTAATGCAGATGTCAATAACACAAAGGATTGCCAATCCTGAGTGCTGTCGCTTATTAGCAGGATTGCAAATCACTTGATGCCAGGAACAAGACGGGTCACAACATCGATTCTCAACACGCGATCGGCAAACAATCGGCAAATGTTGAAGAAAAACGGAGGAGAGGAGAAGAAAACTGATATACGCTAAACTATTGATTCTATTGTGATTTATTTGGTGGAGCTGGCGAGGATCAAACTCGCGACCTCCTGACTGCCAGCTTGCTTCTGTCCCTTTATAATCAATAACTTACGCGTTTTCCTGCAAGAAATGCAAACTTATTCCAACTTGTGCAACCTCCAGATGCAAGCAAAACGCAAGCGTAACCCGCTGAGTTTTTTTATCTCTTCCCTACAAAACGAAAGCTGGTCGAGGAATCGAGACATGCCGAGTTCGACCACTGGAAAGATCGATTAGCTGAGGGGAAAGAGATCCGCCAGTCTGGCTACACGGACAATTACAGTATCTTGCCGAGCCGGATGCTGTGCGCGCGAGCTGGGAAACACCTCGCGGAAGATAATGCCGACAAGCTTCTTGCCGGGTTTGGGCCCTTGTTATTGAACAGCGGTTCTGTTTTCTTTATTATCACAGCCTCAAGTAATTCAGAGAGGAGTCAGCATGCACTTCCGATACGCGGTTTTTGTCCTGTCAATTACCTTCATGGCCACTCTCATGGCCCAGCAGCCTCAACCTAACTCTCCATTCAGCAATCTGCCGCGAGATTCTCAAGGACGCATTCTGCCGCGAGAGATACCTCGAGAGACGATCACAGCTACCCTGAATGGCAAAGCGGTTTCGATCAACTATGGTCGGCCTT
>JAHFUH010000552.1 GCA_023265215.1 Acidobacteriota bacterium | reverse complement strand
CGTGGTAGAAGAGGCGTAGACCCCGGTCTCAATGGCAAATACCGTCTTTTCGTTGACGTAGATGTTGCTCTGGGTCCCTGAATAGATCTTCTGCGTCGCAAAGACTCTGGTCGTTTTGAGCGAGACCGGGGTGTTCGTGATGCCGGCCATCTTCCCGGAAACTGAGAAGATAGTCCTAATCACGACGAAACTCTCCATCCCACGGACCATGATTTGCGCCATTGAACGGATGGGTTGAGTACCTGCCTGCGAAACCCCTGGAGACAACACGTCACTCATGAACGACGACCTCATTGGATATTGCTGCGCCATTCGCAGCCGGTTGTTTTTGGAGCTCGCTCGCATAGGCAATGAGTCACGAAATGCTTCGGAAAAAGAGCCGGACTCACCCAGAGCCCGCTTATTACGATCGCATACCGAACCTAATTGCGCTCCGAAAGCCCTGTCAAGCATTTTTTTCATCAGGAGGCGGGAAGGAAGCCGATGTCGGCGCCGGCTCCGCCAACGGATAAAGAAGTGGCGAATGTTGCGGAATGATTGTCCGGATTGTCCGACGGCAGGCTGCTGTATAGGCTGCAGCGCCGCTAAAAACGGGTATTGAGATGCATCCACCGATCGACTTCCTTGACCCGTAATACGGATACTGTTATAACGTGGTCCGTGATATGCTCTTTCCGAAATCGAGGAACCGAGGATATATTCGACGGGGCTGATACGGGTTCGGCTCGCCGCATTTGCAGTCGCTCCGTCTGGTCGATCGCCCGGCGCAAACTGGACCAGTTGAATCGGGTACACGAGCTTCGCGAGCTTGGAATTCCTCCGGGGAATCGGATCGAGCCGCTGCACGGAGATCGGCAAGGGCGACACAGCATTAGGATCAATGATCAGTATCGCATCTGTTTTCGCTGGGAGGGAGGAGACGCCCATGAAGTCGAAATCGCGGACTACCAATAGGATAAGGGCAGGAGGGCGTGCCGCGAGTTTTGGGCGCCGCTTGCCATTGCAGCGGCCGCCAACTCATCCGGGCGAGATGCTCCTGGAGGAGTTCCTCAAACCCTTAGAGATCAGCCAGTCCGCTTTCGCTATTCGCTTAGGCATCTCGTTTCCTCGACTCAATGAAATCGTCCGCGGCAGGCGGGGAGTAACACCGGACACCGCACTCCGTCTCGAAAGGGTTTTGGGCATGCCCGCGAGCTTCTGGCTCGGACTCCAGCTCGACTGGGATCTCTGGCACGCCATGCGCGGTCACGATGCCGCTGCAATCGCTCAACTTCAGCCGCTTACTTTAGCCAGTTGAAACCGGCTATTTTAAAGGGACGAGCTGCTTTAACGTCATCACGGGAACGATATTCCAGCGAAGCAGCCAAGCGTATAGGGTAACAAGCGAAAAACGTGGACACCCAGCAAAAAGGTGGACACCCATTAATTGCTTTTTTTCTTTTTCTTGGCTCATTCCGCGAGTCGGCCATTAGTAATATGGAAAGAGGCGAGAGAGAAAATCGGGTTTCAGTCAGGAGAAGGGATAAGGCTGCTGAGCGGTTTGATCAGCGGCGGCAAGTCGTTTTGGATGGTGTCCCAGATTACGGCGGGGCGAAGGTTCCAGTAGGCGTGGACGGAGAAGTTTCGAAGATCGACCATTTGCCGCCAGGGGATTTCCGGATACGTGATTGTGATTTCTGCAGGAATGTGGTTTGCCGCCTCGCCAATCACAGCCAGGTTGTGAACTACGGCTTCATGACCTCTTCGTCGTTTTCAAACGCTATTCGCTTCCTTGCGCAGGAAAGCGGGCTGAAGCGCCGCTGGCGTGATGGAACAGCGCAAGTGATCTATGAGCCGCTTGAATTTATGGAGAAGCTTGCCGCCTTAGTGCCTCCTCCTCGTTTTAATCTTGTGAGGTATTCAGGGGTGCTGGCGCCGTCATCCGGTTTGAGACGCCGGATTATCCCCGCAAGACAGGCGGAGGATTCCGCCGGTGAATATCATCGTAATCACCATTGCAATCACTCAAAGAAGTCACGGATAAAGAATCTATAAAGCAGCGAGGAGAAAAAGGCTACCTTGTCTTAGGCTGCATGTTTCCTCTTCTTCCGCACTATCCACAGGTCATACTCTGCTTGGATCCGCACCCACATGTCGGCTGGGGCCTTGAAGATCTTCTCCAGCTCAAGTGCAAATTCTGGGGTGATGCTACGCTTACCGTTTACAATCTCATTGATCTTACGGTGAGCACAGCCAATCTTTTTCGCCAGATCCGTCTGGCTCATGTTGTGGTCACGCATGTAGATTTCCGCCAACACGCGCCCAGGGGGCATCGCTGGAGGATCGAGCCGTTGTTTTCGGCTCGTCGCTCGCGGCATTGACAACGATACGTATAAATTGTTATTTTATGCGTATCGAGCGGGGAACTCAATGAAGACGAATTTGAAGCGGAAAAACTACTACCTGGATGAGAAGAAGATTCAGCGCGTGAAGAGGATATTGGGTGCGCATACGGAAACTGAGGCAATAAGCACCGCACTGGATATTATCGCGTTCCGGGAGGACATCCTGAAATCACTTCAAAAAGTCGCAGGAAAAGGCGGCGTCGATAAGATACTATGACGGCGAAGCATCTGATCGATACAGATCTCTACATCGATCTGATCCAAAGCGGGTCAAGCCTCCCCATAATCGCTCAACTATACGATAAAGAGACGCCCGGCATTTATTTCAGCTCGATCGTCGCCCAGGAACTGTTGGCCGGCGCTCGCTCGCCGTCAGGCAGACGAAATGTGGAGGCATTGCTGGTTCCATTTGAGAGAACCGGGAGGATTGTCACCCCCGGGCACCAGCAATGGAGAGAAGCTGGAGATATGTTGGCTAGAATTCTTACTCTTCGTCCGGATCTTAGAAATAAGCTGCCCGGACTCGTGAATGATTGCCTTTTGGCGCTCAGCGCTCTCGGGATCGGCGCCACCGTTTACACACGAAACCGCGATGATTTTGTCCTCTTGCGGCAGATACGTCCATTCTCGCTTGTGGTCGTCAGTTGATTACAAATGATGTTGGCGACAAATCCAACACCACACTCATCCCGATCGCCTCGTGGATCGTACAAGCCCAACATTTCAACAAGGCAGTCAATATCCAGCAAGCGGAAATGCTGGCGTTTGCCGACAATTTCATTATATCCGCACCAAGGCCAATCCATTGGATGGCGCACGATGCCGGCGCGAACCATGTTTTGATCGATGTAACGCAGGCAATTCCAAAGATGGTCGCCACCATCGATCATGGTGGAATGGAATCGCTCTCCCCAGAATGAGCCGCTGCGATGTTTGCGAAGGTTGTAGTAATCGGCAAACTCGTCTTCCAGTTGCTGCATGAATTGGCTGAGATCGGCTATCCTCCTGCACATTGCGGCCATGTGAACATGATTGCTTGTGACGCTGAAGTCCAATAGTGAAATGCGATATTCATGAACGGCGTCTCTAAGCCGAGTACAGTACTCGATTCTATCGAGCCTGCATTTCAACAGGAATTTGCGGTTGTGGCATCGGTGAGTCCGATGATAAATAAAGCCGGGCAGAATATATCGGTTGGATCGTGGCATAGGGGAGCCTCCTCAACATGAAATGTCTTTGTCTTGGAAGCAGAAAAAGGCCGCGAAATATTCACGCAAGGCCTTTTTCACACCCTTCTAATGAGGCTACCCTCAATTTGAGCAACACTTTTTTGTGGTCCGACCCCAATGAGCCTTTGAAGCCTTACCAGCTGCGGATTGCGATTATCCCATTTGTTTTACTTTAACTTTGTTCATGCAGCCTTCACGGCACGAACTCTGACCTTTATTTCGATGCGGGAACCGAGACGTGCAATAATTGACATGAGACGTTCGACAGTGAATCGTCCGAGGTCTGCATGTCTGATGCGCGAAAAGTCAGCCGCAGCAATTCCGGTGCGGCCGTGTGCGGCGCGTACGGTCAGGGCTTCCCGGTTAAGTGCCTTAATGATTTCGGCCGCCAGGATCGCCTTTAATTGTTCAAT
>JAHFUH010000551.1 GCA_023265215.1 Acidobacteriota bacterium | reverse complement strand
CTCAAGCGTCCCTCCGGGACGCACTCACCGGAATGGCAATCTTTTCGAATCACACCGCCCAAAACGGTGGTTTGCCTAACCAATCAATGCCGGAGTGCGAAATCGTCACAATGCATCCGGATCTTCCAAAGCATCCGATGGACGGGGCATTTTGAGGAGGACAACTCGTTCCTCCTGGTCCTCTTCGTTAAGCCTGACTTCCACAGTTTCGTCTTCAGCCGTTTGCACATGCTTGCCAACGTAATCTGCCTGTATCGGAAGCTCCCGGTTCCCGCGATCAATCAGGACTGCCAGCTGGACTTTTTTGGGGCGGCCCAGATCCACAATCCCATCCAATGCCGCTCGAATGGTCCGGCCCGTATAAAGAACGTCGTCCACCAACACCAGGTTGAGATTGTTCATGTCGAAATCAATCAAGGTTTCGCGCAGCATCGGCCGGTTGCCCACCGTTGTAAGATCGTCTCTATATAAGGTAATATCCAGGATTCCAAGAGGTATGGAGCGCTTGAGTATCGCTTCCACCCGCTGACACAGGCGTTGCGCTAAAGGAACGCCCCGTCGCCGGATGCCTATAAAAGCGAATTCATCCTGAGAGCTTAATTTTTCAACAATTTCTGCCGAGATTCTTGCCAGCGCGAGGTCAATCTCAGCGGCCGTCATCAGAAGCTTGCCCTTGGTTTTTTTCATTATGGATTACGCTCTTGTGATGCGCGGCGCGGATGATATCACAGGGAAAAATGCGTTGCAAACGGCTAGTTCCAACTTATACTGAATTGAGATGCTAGACAGAAAAGTGAAAATCAAAAGTATCCGGGATCTCGGATCCCGCAACTATCTCCTCACATTGAATGCACCCGAGCAGGCACGTCTGATCCGTCCAGGGCAGTTCGTCATGCTGAAGTGCATCGAAAACGTAAGAGAGGATCCGCTTCTGCGCCGCCCTTTCACCATATTTGATGTACCAAAAAGCGCGCGAAGCGGAAAGCCGGTCGGACTGGACCTGCTGATAAAAGAAGTCGGGATGGGAACTCGCAAACTGATTCAACTGCGCCCGGGTCAGGCGCTCTTCTGCCTGGGTCCTCAGGGGCATGGATTCCAGGTTTCTTCCGAGATGCGTAATCGGGTAGAGATAGCCTGCTTGATCGCCGGCGGAGTGGGAATTGCGCCACTCTATTTGTTAGCCCAAAGCCTGCTGGCGCAAAACGTCAAGCCGGTTTTGTTTTATGGCGGCGCCGCTATTGCCGACCTTGTGCTGCGCGATTATTTTGAACGCCTCGGAATCGATATTATTTACTCAACAGAGGATGGATCTTTTGGCGAACGCGGGGTGGTGACACAACCATTGGCTCAATTCCTGAAAACGCATCCTCGCCGCGATATTCGCGTTTATGCCTGCGGCCCCTGGGGAATGATGAAGGCTGTGCATGCCCTGTCCGCACAGAACAACCTGCAGTGCGAAGTCAGCCTGGAGGCTCGCATGGGCTGTTCACTGGGAGCCTGTCTCGGGTGCGTTGTGCGCTGCAAAGATCACGAAGGCGAGGAACAGTATCTTCGAGTCTGTCAGGACGGCCCCGTTATGAACAGCCGCCTTATTGATTGGGAAACCGCGCCGTTGTAGTTTCCTGGGAACGCCGGCGTCTCGCCGGCACTGAAAAGGAATGGCTGCTGATCGGCAGTTTTTTGCAGCATAGGCATTTATCCTGAGATTTTTGCCGGCGGGACGCCGGCGCTCCCAGGAAAAACACTATGAAAAATTCGACCAATAAAGAGATAGCTAAGGGGCCAAATCTGGCCGTAGATATTGCGGGAGTGCGCTTCAAGAATCCGATTCTCACGGCAAGCGGCACATTCGGCTACGGCCTGGAATTCGCAAACCTGATGGATCTCAATTCAATAGGCGGGATTGTGGTGAAGGGTCTGTCCATGACTCCCATCAAGGGAAATCCTCCGCCGCGCGTATATGAGACCGCATCCGGCATGCTGAATGCCATCGGATGGCAGAATATCGGCGCAACCGAGTTCGTGACAAAGAAACTCCCCGGGCTGAGAAATTACGAAGCCAAGATAGTAGTCAATATCGTTGGATTTGAGCTGAATGATTATCTCGAAGTCGCCCGGTTTCTCAATGACTGCCCCGGCATAGCGGCGCTGGAGTTGAACATCTCCTGCCCGAATGTAAAAAAAGGCGGATATCACTTCAATAAAGATCCGCGCGACGCATTCACTGTAACGGCAGAGACGAAAAAAGCATCCCGGCATCTTCCATTGTGGGTCAAGCTGTCTCCGAATGTAACCGATATCCGCGAGTTCGCCCGCGCATGCCAGGACGCCGGCGCCGATGCGCTTTCCGTCATCAACACTCTTGTGGGAATGGCCATTGACGTCAAGAAAAGACGTCCCAGGCTGCGTTTTCTCACCGGTGGATTGTCCGGCCCCGCAATAAAGCCGGTCGCGTTGCGAATGGTTTGGGAAGCCTGCCAGGCAGTGCGGATTCCGGTTATTGGAGTGGGCGGCATTGCCAGCACTGAAGATGCGCTCGAATTCCTTATCGCGGGCGCCCGCGCCGTGCAAATCGGCACCGCCAATTTTTATCAACCCGATGTGTCTCAGCGGGTCGCATTGGGTCTGCAGGAATACTGCCGGCTGAATCACATCGACGACGTTAATGAAATTATCGGGAGCCTTCAACCCTATGAATGATCCGAGATCAAGCCTGATTGTGGCTTTGGATGTCCCCGACCGGTCCGCCGCACTTAAAGCAGTAAAGAATTTAACCGGTCATGTAGGATTTTTTAAAATCGGCCTCGAACTGTTTACGCGTGAAGGGCCAGGACTGGTTGAAGAGATTCGCGACCTGGGAGAAAAGATATTCCTGGATTTAAAGCTGCACGACATTCCCAATACCGTGAAAGGGGCGGTCCGGTCTGTCTGTGCGCTTGGAGTGCAGATGCTCACAGTTCATGCCTCCGGCGGGCCTCAAATGCTTGCAGCCGCATGCCAGGAAGCGCAATCATCCGCAACACCGCCGCTTATCCTTGCGGTAACAGCTTTGACCAGCCTTTCGGAAGCTGATGTGCGGGATCTTGGCGTAGCCGGAACAACCGAACAGTGGGTGGAAAGGCTGGCCGGGATGGCTCAACAATCAGGAATCCGCGGTATCGTAGCTTCAGCTAAAGAACTGGCCATGCTTCGCGCCAAATTTGGCGACCAGCTGCAATTCGTAATTCCCGGAATACGTCCCGCCGGAGCCGCTCTTCAGGACCAGTCCCGTGCCGTTACGCCCGCGGAAGCAATTCTCGCCGGGGCGAACTATATTGTGGTGGGCCGTCCAATTCTTCAGGCACACGATCCGGCTGCAGCCGCCGACGCCATTGTGAAAGAAATAATGCAAGCCCGGCCTTAACTGTTAGGCTCCATTTGATTCTTCAACGACACCAGCCTTAAATAATCTTCTTTGCGGCTGAGACAATATTCCCATTACGGAGGAGATCGGCAGCGAAGCGCCCACTGCGTTCAGCCTCACTAAAAATCCCGCCTTTTCAAGCCGCTCGAGAAATCGCATCTACTCGAAAGAGATCGAACCGCCACGACGAAGTGGGAAGTTTGATAATTGGCCCGAATGGAAGCCGGGTTTTGAAGGTAAGCTTCAGACAGTCAAAAATCGAAACTTCCGCGAATCGTGGGAGTAATGTGGGAAATTTCCCGTCTATCCTTAAGAGATGTTCGCATTCAAAGTGCCGGACTCAAAAGCATTTTCCATTAGCGGTTGGGACAACAGTCGGTATCGTGGGAATCCATGAATCCATGGACACGCATATGGAATCCATGGGAATCCGTGGACACCCATTATTTGAATCCGTGGACACCCATTTTCTCTCATTGGTATGGAATCCATGGACACCCATTATCTCTCATCTTTATTCGCTCATTTCCCAGATTTGTCATTAGTTATGTTGCAAGGAGACGAATTATGGGATTACCGCGAAGCAAATATGTCGAGGAAGGCCAGGAAGGCATCTTTCATTGT
>JAHFUH010000550.1 GCA_023265215.1 Acidobacteriota bacterium | reverse complement strand
TCATTGAGCCTGCTTTGAAAAAGGGACTTGTGGTTCTTTCGGACCGATACCAGGACGCCACGCGCGCCTACCAGGGCGCGGCACGAGGAATTCCTGATTCGGATATCGAGAACCTGACCAGGCTCCTGGGAATCATTGAACCGGATAAAACAATACTCCTTGATTTACCCCCCGAAGAGGGTCTGGCAAGGGCACGGTCGCGGAATTCGAATTGCCCGGCTGCAGCTGCGGAAGGACGTTTCGAAGCAGAGGACTTGTCATTTCACCGCAGGGTCAGGGAGGCATATCTCGAGCTTTCAAAGAGATTTCCGCTGAGGATTTTTCCGGTAGTGGCTACAGGAACTCCGGATGAGGTCTTTTCACGCGTCAAGCATCTTCTGGACCTCTGGATTTTTTCGGATTGATTGTGATGAGAAACATGATTGCCTTGCGCAATTTTATCGGCAATGCCCGGGCTGTTGAGATCCTGAAACGTGCGATTCAGCAGGACCGGGTGCCGCATGCCATGATTTTTGCCGGACCTGCCGGCATTGGGAAGTGCACCCTCGCGATCCTGGTCGCTCAGCGCCTGAATTGTCTTTCTCCCATCGAAAATGAAGCCTGCGACCGTTGCTCCGCTTGCACAAGAATCAGAGCCGTAATCGAAAGCCGGAACCTTCAGTGCCTTTCTTTGAAATCAGGCTTTTGCGGCAGCTGTCCAAATTGCCGTATCAGGACAAAATGCCACCCGGATATCCGGCTGATCGAGCCCGAAAAAACCACCATCGGCATTGGCCAAGTCCGGGAGATGATCAATGAAATCATGTTCCAGCCGCTTGAAGCGAAGTTTCGAGTCGTTATCCTGGATCCGGCGGAACAAATGCGCGCGGAGGCGCACAACAGCCTGCTCAAAACACTGGAAGAACCGCCCAGCCGCACAATCATTATCCTGGTAACTACGAATCCATACATATTGTTGGAGACTATCCGCTCGCGATCGCGGCTGCTTCAGTTCGGCGAAATACCGCAAGATCAAATTGTGCAGCGCTTGATCGATGGAGGAAAACCGGCAGACGAAGCAAGGCTGGCCGCCACGCTCAGCGGCGGGAGCCTTGCGGCTGCAATCGCTTTCAATTCGCAGGAATACCGGGAAGCGCGCGAGAAGGCTCTCCATTTTTTGGAACTGATTCTGAACAAAGGCGGATTTTCGGAAGCAAGCAGCATTGCAGCGGAAATAACGAAAGACAAACAGATCTTTCGGCTTTGGACCGATTCTGCAGAAGCGCTCCTGCAGGATATTTATTATGCCTCAACAGCCCCGGAAAGGATTGGGCAGCTGGATTTGATCCACCGGCTGCAGCAGCTGGCCGGGGCAGTTCCCCGTTCATTTGTCGTATCTGTTATTGATGCGGTCCGAAAACTTAAAAGCGAACTTCAGCTTAACGTGAACCGGCAGATCGCCCTGGAAGCCATGTTTTTAAGGTTAGGGTCTGTCAAATAACGTTTACACTTTGCTGCGGGCCGCAGCCCGAGGGGCCGCGGCGGCGGGCGGCATTCATTGATGGGATCTCACTTGGGTGAGATCACCACATACTTCTGGAGTTTGGCAGCCTTGGTGCGAAATTCCGATGCTTTGGGCGAATTCGGATTTTTCATTGCGAAATCTGTATAGAGGTCCACCGCCTTGGAAATGTCTCCATTCTTCTCGTAAGCCCGTCCCAAAGCCTCACAGGCCGGGATCGAGTCCGGCTGATATTCCAATGCCGAAAGATATCGATCGATTGCCGCAAGATAATTTCTTTTCTTGAAATACTGATTTCCGATATTGATATTTTGTTCTGCCAACGCGGGATTGAGCCCTTTAGGTTCCGGAGCTTGCGCGCTTTCTTTCTCTTCCTCTTCACCGGTGTCCCGTATCAGTGCGGGTTTTCGGGACGCACCCGACTGAGCAACAGCTAAGGCAGTCAGGGAAAAGCCTAAGAGAACAAAGCAAATGAGCAGTTTTTCAATGCGCTTCATGTCTGGTGCACCTGTAAAATCCCCTTTAAATAAGTCCATTGAATACCAAATTTAGCTGACTATTTTTCTCTTGTCAAAGAAACATCCTAGGACTACAATTGGCTTTAAATCCGGCTTTTAGATCGCACGCTTTCGTAAATTACTTTAAATGTGTCACTCGCGGAAGATCGCTAAACGCCCTATTGAAACCTCCCGTGGAGGACGTTAATGGTGAATCGGAAACTTATTCGTCCGAGCTTGTCCGAAATCAAAGACCAGATGCCTCGATATGGTCCTGTCCCTCGGAAACGCGTACCGCCTGAAGTTACAAACGCCGAGAACTATTACTACATCAAACAGATGGCCGCCAAGACTCCGATGATTGTGCACCTCACGGACGGCGAGGAAATTCGTGGCGTAATCGAGTGGTACGATAAAAATTGCATAAAGGTTCATCGAAGCGACGGGCCCAATCTTTTGATTCTGAAGCACGTTATTAAATACATGTACAAGCAGAATGAGGATCAGGAACCGGACGAAGTTGATTTGGAGCAGATTTAGGAGCTGATGATGTCTTGCCGGGCAGCAGCCCTTAAACGGTCGCCGTTCTAGCCGCGCGTTTGCATCTTGCCACATACTTTCAAAACCGCATTGCCTCAACTTGGAATTACCACTGGAGATCCTGCGGGGATCGGACCGGAAATATCTCTACGCGCCGCCCAGGAGGAATCCTGGACCGGCGCTTGCCGGTTAATTTTGTTCGGCGGCTGGGATCTTTTAAAAGACCGGGCGGCCGGAGTTGGTTTGCCTTTCGGTTTTGAAAAAATCTCTATGCAGGAACTACTTCGAGGGGATGAATTGCCGCATCGTGGCATCGTGGATATCCCTGCCGAAAACGTGCGGCCCGGTTTTGGGTCGAAAGCTACCGGCGATGCCGCCGCCCGGAATATATCTGCGTGCTACTCCGCTTGCAGCGGAGGACATCTCGACGCAATGGTGACAGCGCCGCTGAACAAGCTATTCTTTCAGGACGCCGGGTACGACTTTCCCGGCCACACCGAATTCCTGGCGCATCTCTCAGGCACCTCAGAATATGCGATGGCGTTTTTAACCGAGCGGCTGAAGGTAGTGCTGGCAACAATCCACCTGCCCTTGCGCGCGGTTGTCGAAGCCATCAATTCTCCGCTGATATTTCAAAAACTAAAAATCATTATAACGGAGTTTTCACGGCTGGGATTGCCGTGCGGCAGAATCGCGGTTGCCGGCCTGAATCCCCATGCGGGAGAATCAGGCCGTCTTGGAGCGGAGGAGGCACAAAGCATTGAGCCTGCAATCCAACTGGCGCGAAGCTCTTTTCCTGGCGTAGCTATTGAAGGGCCTCTACCTGCGGATACGCTTTTCTGGAGAGCACTCAACGGCGAGTTTGACGTTGTGCTTGCTATGTATCACGATCAAGGGCTGGCTCCAATTAAAGTGGTGGGCTTTGGGGAAGCGGTGAACGTAACCCTCGGGCTTCCCTTTGTCCGCACTTCCGTCGATCATGGCACCGCATTTGATATTGCCGGGAAAGGGATCGCAAAGCACGACAGTATGATGACTGCGATCCGATGGGCCTTGCGTTTATCCTCCAAAAAATAGCTGTCAGCAGTCAGCTTTCAGCTATCAGCTTTTAATGTCACTAATTTTGGCTGATGGCTGAATGCTGACGGCTATTACTCGAACAACTGCACCAGCGTGCGGACGCCGAATCCTGTTGCGCCTTTGCAGGCGAACGGTCGGCCATCATGATCCAAATCCATTCCAGCGATGTCCAGGTGCACCCATGGGGTGTCTTCAACAAATTCCTGGAGAAACTTCGCCGCGGTGATTGCGCCTGCTGCGCGATTCCCGACATTCTTCATGTCAGCAATCTCGCTGCGGATCGCTTTCCGGTACTCGTCATCCAGAGGAAGCTGCCAGAGCCCCTCGCCGGTAATCCGGCAATTGCTGCGCAAACGATCCATCAGCTTCTGGTCGGTCCCCATCATTCCGGCATTCAGATGCCCGAGCGCAACAACGATAGCGCCT